>CAKZNR010000213.1 GCA_937129725.1 uncultured Cellvibrionales bacterium
AGCCAGGCTGCGCGGCGTGCTGCTGATGGCGATATCCAACAAAAAGGGAAGCCTGGTCATCACTACCGGTAACAAATCCGAGGTGGCAGTGGGGTATTCCACCCTCTATGGCGATATGGCCGGTGGCTACAATGTGCTCAAGGATGTATTCAAAACCGATGTCTACCGGCTTTCACGCTGGCGCAACCAGTTATCGCTGGCCATCCCGCCCGAAGTGATCGAGCGCCCCCCCTCGGCAGAACTGGCGCCGGACCAAAAGGACGAAGACAGCCTGCCCGGCTACGATTTGCTTGACCGCATGTTGCGTCTATACATCGAGCAGGATCTCAGTGCCGAGGAAATAGTACAGCAGGGCTTCGATGCCGAAACTGTCTATCGTGTGGTGAAGCTGGTAGATCGCAACGAGTACAAGCGGCGCCAGGCGCCAGTGGGTACCAGGGTATCAAGGCGGGGCTTTGGCCGTGATCGCCGCTACCCCATTACCAACGGCTGGGCTCCCGGAGACTAGGTAAATCGCTACTGGGGGGCTAACGGCAGCCCGGGTGCTTCGGTTGGGCGGCTGATTTGGGTTTCGATTGGCGCGGTTTGAATTACCTGGCCATTGGAGTAGGCCGGGTTATAGATTCTGCGTGTATCGAATCCCAGCGGAGCCGGCGCGTCTATCAGGCCAAAGGTCAGGCGATTTAACCAGGATCTCTGTTGCCCCAACTCCACCTCACGGTCCAGCAGATTACCGCTGGCATCCAGTGCAGGATGATTGGGGTAGTTCAGGCGCAGTGCTTCCAGCGCGTTGTCGGCCAACTCGGGTTTGCCCAACAGGCTGTAGCCCTGGGCCATTACCGCAAGGCCATCCGGAACTGCGGGTGTGCCCTGGAAATTTTCGACCACATAGCGCCCACGGTTTGCAGCGGCCAGAAAGGCGCCCCGCTTGAAGTAGTAGTTGGCCACGTTGATTTCGTGGCGCGACAGCATGTTGCGCAGGTGAATCATGCGCTTGCGCGAATCGGGAGCGTACTGGCTGTTGGGAAAGCGGGCGAGAAACTCCGAGAACAGCGCAAAGGATTCCCTGGCCGAGCCGGGATCGCGTTTGGTGACGTCCACGGGCAGAAAATTGCCAATGAAAGAGGCTTCCTTGTTAAAAGAAATGAGCCCGCGCATGTAGTAGGCGTAGTCGACATTTGGGTGATCCGGGTGCAGTCGAATAAAGCGCTCTGCAGTAGCGGCGGCTTCATCGTACCGACCGGCGCGAAACAGGGCGTATACCAGATCGAGCTGGGCTTGCTCGGCGTACTGGCCAAAGGGAAACTGAGCTTCCATGGCGCGCAGGTATTCAATGGCAAAGAGGTATTGAGAAGCCCGCAGCAGGTCATTTACCTCTTCATACAGCTCGGCCTCTTGCAAGCCTTCTCCCACCTGCTCCTCGTCGTCTCCTCCACCGAAGATGGAACAACCGCTGACCAGCAGCAGAGTGCTGAGAAGGAAAAGGAGGCGTGCCTTGATAATCATGGGCGCTGGAGTCCGTATTTGTGTATAGAATGTTTTCGAGGCGAGATTAAAGCACAGCATGTCAAATGAACCCAACCCGCAATTGAAGGAACAGCAAAGCATCGAGCAGCAGATAAGTGTGCCCGCCAATCTCTCGGGCAAACGCTTGGATCAGGTTGCCTCGCTTTTGTTCCCGCAATTTTCCCGCAGCCGCCTGCAAAAGTGGATTGAGCAGGGGCAGTTGCTGCTCGATGGTCGCCAGGTAAAACGCCGCGAAAGAGTCCACGAGGGCATGCTGCTTGAGCTCAATGCGCAGCTGGAAGCCGAGGGAGACTGGCAAGCCCAGCCAGTGGAGTTCGAAACCCTTTACCGCGATGAAAGTATCCTGGTGGTGAACAAGCCCGCCGGCCTGGTAGTGCATCCGGCCGCCGGTAATCCGGATGGCACCTTGCTAAACGGACTTCTATATCAGCATGAGAAGCTGCGCGAGATCCCGCGCGCCGGTATTGTGCATCGGCTGGACAAGGATACCTCGGGTTTGATGGTGGTCGCTTGCAGCCTGCAAGCCCAGGCTTCACTGGTGTCGCAGCTGCAGGAACGCAGTGTAAAGCGTCAGTACCAGGCCATTTGTCAGGGCGGCCCGCGGGTGCCCGGCACCATAGATCAACCCATTGGCAGGCATGCGGGCAACCGTCTGAAGATGGCGGTTCGACGCGACGGAAAAAGCGCAATTACCCATTACACGCCTTTGCAACAGTTGGCGGGTTATTGCCACCTTCAGGTGCAGCTGGATACTGGCCGAACTCACCAGATCAGGGTGCATATGGCACATCAGGGTTGGCCCTTGCTGGGGGACCCCCTGTACGGCAAGCGCCCGCACTTTCCGCCTGGAACATCCGCCGAACTGCGTCAGGCCATCGAGAGTTTCAAGCGACAGGCTTTGCACGCCGAGCAACTTGCCCTGGATCACCCCGCAAGCGGCGAACGAATGCAGTGGCAAGTGCCGTTACCTCTGGATATGCAGGCCATGCTCGACTTACTGCGCACCGAAACGTTGCGGGAGGGCTAGGACCGTGCAAGCCGTCTGGTTCCCCGACCTCGAGCTGCCAGCCGGGGTACATATTGCCCAGACTACCCGACTTGGCGGGGTTAGCCCCGCCCCCTGGAACCAGCTGAATCTGGGCTTGAACAGCGGCGATGAGTTGCAGCGGGTAGAGCAAAACCGCGTCCGGTGCCGCGAGCTAATAGATGCCAACCTTCAAATTCACTGGTTGCAGCAGGTGCACGGCGACCAGTTAGTCGAATGTGGATTGCAGCCGCCCCGCAAGCCGCCGCAGGCCGATGCCATCTTCACCCGCCATCCCATGCAGGCGTGCCCGGTGTTGACAGCAGATTGCGTGCCGGTGCTTCTCTATGCACTGGATGGTTCCCGCTGTGCGGCGGTTCATGCCGGCTGGCGGGGAATCGAAGCGGGCATTGTTGCCAGGGTGTGTGAGCAGCTTGGCCCCGGCCAGGATTTGGCAGCCTGGATAGGACCCTGCATACGCCAGGCCGCCTACGAGGTAGATGACAGCCTGATCCGCGCGCTCGACCGTGCCGCCATAGAGGGATTAGGGGAGTCGGTAGGCATGAGTGAAAAACCGGGCCACTACCAGCTTGACCTGGCCCGGCTGGTAGTGGCGCAGTTGCGCCAAAGTGGCCTGCAGCAAATCGTGGATTGCGGGCTGTGTACCGCCTCCGATCCGGCTTTGTGGTATTCCTACCGGCGCGATGGCATTACCGGGCGGCAAGCCAGCCTGATCTGGCTTTCAAACGCAGATTGATCCTCGTCAATTTCCTCTGCATTGGGGATAAATTACCCAATTTCAATAACTTGAAAGGTGACAGAAATCACCCCACATAAGGGGCATCTGACAACTTTTGAGGAAACACATGCGCCTCGACAAAATGACATCACAGCTTCAGGCGGCACTGTCCGAAGCTCAATCCGCAGCAATTGGGCTGGATCATACCCAGATTGAACCCGAGCACTTGCTGGCAGCGCTTCTATCCGCATCGGGCAGCAGTGTGCGGCCGATGGCGGCCAAGGCCGGGTTTAACCTTGCCGAACTCAAGCAGGGTCTCGATCAGCGTATTCAGGGTTTTGCCAGCGTCACTTCACCCACCGGGGAAATCCAGCTCAGCCCGGCTTTGGGCAAGCTGCTGAACCTGGCAGAGCGGGAGCAGCAACAGTGGAAAGACGCCTACCTATCGGGCGAGGTGGTTTTTCTCGCTGCGCTCGGGGACAAGGGCGGCTTGGGTGATTTTCTGCGCAAACAGGGAAGCGTAGAAGCCTTTCGTAAAGTGATGACCGAGCTTC
>CAKZNR010000214.1 GCA_937129725.1 uncultured Cellvibrionales bacterium
AACATCCGCCCGGAGCGTGTATACCCTGCCTTGTTCAATAGAAACCGGCAACCAGATTCCGGACGCATTGGCATGGCTGACCACACTTCCATCCGCCTTGAAGGACGCAGACGCGCCAAAACTCGACCAAGCTCCATCCCCGAAATCAGTAACTGTTCCCTTGAGGGCTGAGGACGAACTGCCGCTAAAGTCGTCCTTGTAAATGGTGCCCATTACAGACAGCACAGTCAGGCTGAAGTTACTGATCGTTCCGGTGCTGGCCCCATTCGCGGTCGTAAATCCAACATAGGCGATGTCGCCGTAATCTCCGGAAACAGCGGTAACCGGGCCAGCAACGGAGACTCCGGCCTGAAAGAATTCCATCGTCCAATTAGTCGAATCCAAACTGGTAGCATCCAGCACAATCTTAAGCTGCTGAACACCCGCACCCGCGCCGACAAAAACACCTTGGTCGCCTTTTGCACCTAAACCTGCAAATGCTTTGGCAAAACTATCTTGAACGATTACAGTACCATAACCAGCTGCGCCAAAGAACCCAGTATCAGTTTTATATTGCGCATACCCCAGTGAAACCCAATCCCCTTCACTCAGATCCACATCCGCGCTCAGGGTATAGATCTTTCCCTGCTCGACGGTAACAGGGAGCCAGATAGCCGAGGCCGCAGATTCGGCGACAAAACTTCCATCTGTGCGAAAGTTCGACGCATTGTCGCTATTGCTATTTTCCCAGATTCCACGACCGATATCGGTTGAAGTGCCACCTAATTGATCGACCGATGAGGCTGTAAAATCATGCTGATAAATCGTGGACTGGGCAATCGCCACAAGAGGCGAAAATAAGATTACAGCTATTCCGAATAGCTTATTCGATTTTTTTACGAGCATATCTCATGGGGGTATGACTGAGATACGACCTCTACCTTGCAAGGGCGAGGCCGTATCTCAGCTTAGTTAGTGACCTAAAAAGAAATGCAGCCTTTCTGATACATTAGAAAACTGCTGCATAGCACTATAATTAAATGATGGATTTATGCCTACATGAACACCAATAAAAAAGCACTGTTTGCTCAAACAATGGAGCAGCATAAAGGCATTATTTATAAA
>CAKZNR010000215.1 GCA_937129725.1 uncultured Cellvibrionales bacterium
CTGCACTGAGACAGATACATCCTGCAGGCTTTCGGCCCGCTTCTGCGCGGTAACAAATATCTCTTCGATCTGCTGCGCCGAGCCTATTGCAGACACAAAAAGAGCGGTAAGGCCAACAAGTGGCAAGTATAGTTTTTTCATGGTTTCCCCCACAAAGCCCAAAACCGGGCGTTCTTAGTGTTTTTTACACGGCTTATCCCCAAGCCGACGCGACTATATTTCAGAATGGACCAAAAATACAAAAATCAGGCTTTTGCCGCTTCCGGCGGCACCTGCCAATCAGCAGGCATTTTCGCGAAGTCGAAAAAGGGTTGGTCATCCCCGGCCTCGATGGCATCCTGAACCTCTTTATAAAATTGCCCGCCGGCCAAATCCGAAAAGGTAATTTCCACTTCCTTACTGTCGGTAGCCGGGTCGGGTCGCTGGCAGTATTCCGGGAAGGTTGCCTCGCCGGCATGGCCAGTTGCGTACCCCTTGGCAAACATCTGTTTGAGAATTCCAAAGCCGTCGTCCTGCACCAGAATATCGCCGCGCGGATGGCCGCCCATTGATTTCAGATGTTCCACAAACGACTCCAGATTATAGGTGTCGTAGGCCACGTGCTGGCAGGAGTGGTCGCCGTGCCTCTCCACAAAGGAAGTAACCTGGGATTTATCCTCGCGGTCGATGCCTTCAATCAGCGCAACACCAAAGTTGCCATAGTCGATACACCAAATTTTCATGCTACTGCTGGCGTTTGGCGTTGCATCGTCTATGCGCTTGATCAGCTTTCCGCCCTCAACTTCAATGTGAAACCAGGCCCACTTTTCGATTTGGCCCTTTGCGCAGGCATAGGCAACGTGATCAATTTTTCTCAGGTGTGACATTGAATCCCCTCTGGATAGTGCTTTCGAGGAACCCAGTGTAATCACATATAGAGTTAGGATTTCCGCGTTATAACAGGGTTTTGTCCATAATATTGCAGCATTCTGTCGCAATTAGGCTATTTACGCTTAGTTACTGTGCAACCTATATGGAGGGAATTGCGCGCGATACTTCAAATTTGGCGGGGTATCGATTCGCAATCGGCTTTGTTCCATACTCACCCGGGGGAAAGCGCATTGGGTATTGGATATTCCTGCCAGAAGCGATATTCCTTGCGACATTGTTGAGCATCCTTGTGGATAAATAGCACTGGCGCCAGCATTTGGGGCACCTGTTGATTTGGAATTACCGATGAAATCGCTGCTTCGAACATCCGGCGCCTGGGCCTTTTTTGTGGCTGCTTTTCTCAACGCTTTCGTTGATCTAGGCCACAAGATCACTATCCAGAACACCGTATTCAAGGTTTACGAGGGCAGTACCCAGGTTGTTCTGACTGCGCTGGTAAACAGCCTTATCCTGCTGCCCTTTATCTTCCTGGTGGTGCCTGCCGGGCGCATTACTGACCGTTTTCGCCGCCACCGGGTAATGCAAATTGCCGCCTGGGTATCGGTGTTTCTGGCGCTGGGGGTTGCCCTGTTTTACCACCTGGGGTGGTTTGAGGCCGCCTTCGCCATGACCTTTTTGTTGACAGCCCAGTCGGCCTTTTATTCCCCCGCCAAGTTTGCCTATTTGAAGCCCCTGTTCGGCGCCGAAAAGCTGGCGCGCGCCAATGGCGCGGTGCAGGCCATTTCCATCGGCGCCATTCTGGCCGGCACACTGGTTTTTTCCATTGCGTTTGAATCCCTGTACAGCAGCGCAAACTCCACTGGCGCTGCGCTGACCCAGGTAGCCGGGCTGGGTTGGCTGTTGGTAGCCACCGCCCTGTTCGAACTGGCCTGCCTGTACCGCCTACCGGAGCTGGATGTCATCGAGCCCGTGCAAGCAGCTGTGCGCAAGCCACCACGCATAAGGGAAGTGGTTGGCCGGCCGCTGGTGGGCCGAACGGTGTTGGGTATCAGCCTGTTCTGGGGTATTGGTCAGGTGCTGCTGGCCACCTTTCCTGCTTTCCTGGAATCGCGCACCGGGGTACAAAACGCAGCTCTCATTCAGGCGTCGCTGGCCATGAGTGGCATCGGCATTGCCCTGGGGGCCGTGCTGGCTGGGCGCCTTTCTAAAGACTATATCGAAACCGGCTTGATCCCGCTGGGCGCCCTGATTATCTGTCTTTCTCTTTGGCTGATGCCACTGGCGCAGCAACTCTTTACCATTAGTTTTTTGAACCTGTCGCTGGGTGTTGGCGGCGGCATGTTCCTGATTTCCCTGAATGCGCTATTGCAGTTCCATTCGCCCGAAGAAGAGATGGGCGGCGTCATTTCGGTGCGCAACTTTTTCTCCAACCTGGTGATGCTGGGCTTCCTTGCCAGCACCATCCTGCTGAGCAGTATCGGCCTTGACGAAACCGCACTGCTTTTTGTGCTGGCTGCCGTGGCGTTACTGGGCACCGGCTACACCATTCGCCTGCTGCCCTACAGCCTGACCCGCCTGACCGTGGCGGGGCTGATGTCGCAGCACTACCGCCTGAAGGTTCAGGCCGTGGAAAACATGCCGCCGCGTGGCGGTGTGCTGATGTTGGGCAACCATATCAGCTGGGTGGAC
>CAKZNR010000216.1 GCA_937129725.1 uncultured Cellvibrionales bacterium
TGGCGGCGTTGGCTTTTCTTTCTTGTATTAATTCCGCCTTTTATGGGTGGCGTTTTTGACCTGATCAGCTTGGCCGACGAGGTGATGCTGGGCATTGTTTACGCCGTGGTCATCAGTTATTCGCTGGGCTATATCTTTAATCTGAACCTGGGTCGTGCTGCCCAGTGGCTGGATTTTCCGGTGCTGCTGGTGGGCGGATACGTATCCGGCTTGTCGCTGGCCGGCGCACCCCTGATTGCGGCGGTTGCCATCCGCCATTTGCCCCGGCACCAGATGCGCGCTTCGCTGTTCGTGCTGTGGTGGGTGTTGTGTGCAGTGAAGCTTTCCACCCTTTACGCCTATGATGTCGACCTGCAATTACGCCATCAATTGTGGTTGCTGCCCAGTGCCCTGATTGGCCATCTGATGGGAATGAAATTGCACGACAAGCTGCTGCAAATGCAGACACCCAATTTCTTCCGCTGGATGGGCCTGGCGCTGCTTTGCCTGAGCCTGGCTGGTATTTTGCGACAGTGGCTGTAGCCTGTTGCGAGGTCGCTTAAAAGCGCTGTCGCGAGCCGCTAACGTACAGCCTGACTCCTTGATCTTGCAAAATTTATGGTAGACAAATCGGTTGGGTCAAGCCCTTTTTCTCGACGAAGTAACCAGCATGGATGTCAGCCTGCAGTCGAAGTTGTTGCGCGTGCTGCAGGAACGAGAGTTTGTTGAGGTGGGGGCCATCGAACCCAAACCCTTCAAAGGGCAAATTATTTCGGCTGCACAAAATTCGCTCGAAGATGCCGTGCAAACCGGGCAGTTTCGCGATGATTTGCGCTACCGCCTGGAAGTTATTTCTCTTCACCTGCCGCCACTGCGTGAGCGCAGCGAAGATGTGTTGCCGCTATTCCAGAGTTTTCTTCGCGAATCAACCCGCAGTGACCAGGATGTTGCGCTGGAACCTGAAGTAGAGACGGCCATTGAACGCTGCTTCTGGCCCGGCAATATTCGCCAACTGCAGAATACTGCGCTTTACGCCAAAGCCATGTTCGACGGACAGCTGGTTCGTCTGGCAGATTTGCCCGCCAATGTATCGAGGCATTTGGGTTCACCCGAAACCAGGCGGCGTGCAGAAGACCAACAGCAGAAGCCAAGCCGCAGGGCATCTGACCTTGACCGGCGCGCGTCGGACAAGCCCAGGCGGCGAAAAAGCGACCGCCGCGAGCGAGTGGTAGATATGTCGCGTGAGCAGATTGAAGAGTTGCTCAAGCGAAATCGGGGGGTGCGCGCCAAGGCAGCCAAGGAACTGGGTGTAAGTCGCATGACACTCTGGCGCGCCATGAAGCGTCATGGCTTGACCGAGTTGAACCCCGGAGAGTAAAAATGGTTCTGAAACAATCCAGCATGATGCCTTTGGGCACCCCTGCACCGATTTTTGCTCTACCCGATAGCGTTTCGGGCGATCTGCAGTCACTCGAGGCAGTTTGCGGCGAGAAGGGCACTCTGGTGGCGTTTATCTGCAACCATTGCCCCTTTGTGATACATGTGGCGCCGGCCCTTGCCGCGCTGGCGAATGCTTATGCGGCTAAAGGTATTGCTGCGGTTGCAATCAGCTCCAACGACGTGGATGCCTTTCCCCAGGATGGTCCGCAAGAGATGGCGCGCTTCGCGCAGGAGCAGGGGTTCGGGTTTCCCTACCTGTATGACGAAACCCAGCAGGTTGCGCGCTCCTATGATGCCCAGTGCACCCCGGATTTTTTTCTCTTCAATGCACAGCTGAAACTGGTTTACCGCGGCCAGATGGACGATTCTCGCCCGGGCAACGGCGAGCCAAATGACGCCGCCGACCTGGCAGCGGCGATGGATTCGGTGCTTGGCGGAACACAGGTCTCGCAGCAGCAATACCCAAGCTCGGGCTGCAATATCAAGTGGAAATCAGCTTAAGTTTAGCTTTCGGGGTTGCCTTGCCCGGGAGGCTGTGCAAAAACGTCGTCGCCCTCGATTTGAATTTTTACTGCTTGCAGGCAGTCGCCAGTGCAGGGCCCGGCGACGCATGTGCCCGTATCCGGCTCGAACAGTGCCATGTGGTTTGAGCACTGCAAAAATCTGCCGTCAGCGTCAAAAAACTGGTCTGGCTGAAAGTTGAGCGGCCAGCCGGCATGGGGGCAATCGTTTAGCCAGGCGTAAAGTTGGCCGAACCAGTTCACAAGAATAACTCCCTGCCCGTTCAGTTCGAACTCGCGCGCACTGTTTTCTGGCAGGTCAGCCATCTTGCATACCTGTTGCATTATTCTTTTCCGGAATTTTCGGTGGTCGTGCGGTAGTGAACCGTTCGATTTCGGCCGTGGCTTTTCGCCTGATACAGGGCGGCATCGGCGGCAAGGAACAGCGAGCTGCTGTCCGCAGCGTCGTCAGGAAAAGAGGCAACGCCAATGCTGACTGTCAGTTGCTGTGTGTCGCCATTTGGCATTTGAAACGGGTGCTCGGCAATGGTCTCGCGAAACCGCTCGGCCAGTGTGAGGGCGCCCGACTGACCCGTATTGGGCAGTATCACGACAAATTCTTCGCCCCCGTAGCGAAACAGGGTATCCGAG
>CAKZNR010000217.1 GCA_937129725.1 uncultured Cellvibrionales bacterium
TGCTCGGTAATCTCATTGCGAATTTCGACGGCGGTGCGGAAAGTATCCGGAAAGTCGGCCTGGAAGTAGCTGAAGTTCAGTACCTGTATTGGCCCGGCCAGGAAGTAGCGGCCAGCCGACAGGAAGACAGATACGCCGGGGTGCTGTGGATCGAGCGTGCCAAATACTTCCTTTGCAATGTATTCGATTTGGTCCTGGTCGGCCTCTTCAATGGTTTCCAGGTCCATGATGGCAATCACCGGGTTGCCCTCTACGTTGGGGTCGCGCAGCGCAATGCGGCTGCCCGGTTGCAAGTCGCCGCGATCGTCCACACGGTTCACCACGGGTACTGGCCAGAACAGGCCATCGACTGTGTGCAGCGTTTCGGCAATCGACAGCGCGTCGGCCAGATTCATGTAACCGTTAAGAGGATTGAAGTAGCCGCCGCCCAGCATCACCGCGTTGGCTGCAGTGGCGGAATTCACCAGAATGGAGGGCAGGTTATTGGCCTCTTCTATCAAGGCATGGCGCTTGTCGGTGTCGTAAACAAACAGCGGGTTCAGTTCGTCAGAACCGTGTGGTTTGATCATTGTGTCTCCTTGAACTAAATAATGCTGCGTTCGCGCAGCGCTTCCAGCAGTTGCTCGACTTCCTGCTCCAGGCTCAGTGCTTCGGTATCCAGCACTATCTCGGCCGACAGGGGCTCTTCGTAAGGATCGTCGATTCCGGTGAAATTTTTGATTTTTCCTTCGCGGGCAAGTTTGTAAAGGCCTTTCGGATCACGCGATTCGGCGGTTTCCAGCGAGGTTTTCATGAAAACCTCAATGAAGGGAATGCCGGCCTCATTATGAAGTTCGCGCACCAGGTCGCGATCGGCGCGGTAGGGGCTAACGAAACTACTCAGGCTAATCACGCCGGCATCGCAAAAGAGCTTGGCAATTTCGCCAATGCGGCGGATGTTTTCTGCGCGGTCTTCGGCTGAAAAGCCCAGGTTCTTGTTGATGCCGTGGCGAATATTGTCGCCGTCCAGCCGGTAGCAAAGATGCCCCTGTTCATAGAGGGCTTTTTCCAGGGCAACAGCAACGGTGCTTTTACCGCTGCCAGAAAGGCCGGTAAACCAGAGAGTGGCGCCCTTTTGTTCCAGCAAGCGCTCGCGTTCGGCGCGCTCAATATCACCGTGGTGCCAATGAACGTTAGTGGCTTTTTGTTCAGTCATTCGTATTTTGCCAGGTGCGGTAAGAAGGCCGCACATTCTAGCAGCGCGCGGCACCAATCAGAAGGGCGGGGGCTAGGTCAGGTGCAGGCACCTTGGCCGTACGGGCAGGCGGGTAAACAGCTCATAGGCTGACATCTCATTGAAGGCGGCAACCTCGGTTGCCGCAAGGTCTGGCCCCCACAGCTCCACCTCGTCACCCAATTCAACTACCGGTAGATCGGTTACGTCCACCGCCAGCATGTCCATGGATACGGTACCTGCCAAAAGTGCGCGCTGGCCTTTTACCAGCACGGGCGTGCCGTCGCGTGCGGTGCGCGGATAGCCATCGCCATAGCCAGCAGCCACTACGGCAATGCGCGAGGGTCTCTGTGCGCGCCAACGCAGGTTGTAACCAACGCCTTCTCCCGGCTGCAGCTGGTGCAGTGCAATCACCTGGCTTGAAAAACGCATGGCCGGGCGCAGGTTGCGCTGCGCCGGGGCCTCGCCGGTAAAAGGGCTATTGCCGTAAAGCATGAAGCCCGGCCGCACAAACTGCTGATGCGACTGCGGCCAAGCCAGGATAGCGGCCGAATTGGCCAGGCTTCGGGGCCGATCAAAACCGGCCGCTGCGCTGTCGAAGCGGGCCAGCTGATCGAGTGTTGGCTGGGGGTCGGTTTCTTCGGCGCTGGCGAAGTGGCTCATCAATACAGCACGCTCCTTCCAGCTGTCGCCCAATTGGTCAAGCAGGCCACTGACTTGTGCGGGTGGGAAACCCAGGCGGTGCATGCCGGTTTCGAGTTTGAGCCACAAGCGGGATGTAGTCTGGGCCGGATCAGCCGAGCCAATCCAGGCGAGTTGCTGCCGGTTATGCAGAACCAGGTCGAAGCCCCGGGCCAGCGCTTCACGCTGCTCCTGCTCACAGAAGCAGCCCTCCATCAGCAGAAAGTTCGACTTGAGTTGAAGGGCGTCAAGGGCCAATGCTTCATCCAGCGAGGCGACACCAAACAAATCGGTATGTGGGTCAAGTCGTTGCGCCACTTCGGGCGCACCATGGCCGTAGGCATCGGCCTTAATGCAGGCAACCACCTGGCTGGCTGGCGCGCAGGTTCGTGCTATCTGCAGGTTGTGTTCTACCGCCGCAAGGTCAACCTGAACAAGTGTGGGCCGGCTCAATACCAATCCTCAAGATGGGTTATTTACAGCAACCATTGTAGCAAGCCGCCGCGAATTGGCTGTCCAGTTGGCTTAAAGCTCCTGACCCACAGGCCGTGGCTCATCCCCGGTGCGCGCGCGCCAACCCAGGTTGACCAGCAGAAGGGCAGCAAAGAGTTGAAGCGCGAAACAGAGCATGAAGCACCAGAAATAGCTGCCGTAGGAATCGAAATACCAGCCGGAAAAAGCGGGGCCCAGAGCCATGCCGAGGTTATAGATAGCTGTTAGCGTGCCAATCATCTGGGCCAGAGTAAGGCTGCCAAACAGGTGCTTGGCCAGCACTGGTATGTCAACCAGGGTGCCGCCGTGTGCCATACCGCGCAACAGCACAAAAACAAACAGCGAAATCGGACCCACGATGTACAGGGTAGAAACCACGCTGAGCGCAGCGATAAAAAGGCAAAAAGCTACCCCCACAATACTGTAGCGATCGAATAGCCAACCAAAAAACAGCCGCGCTATAAGGCTGGTAAAAATAATGGAGGAGGTAATGGAGGCCGCTTCCATGCCGCTAAACCCAAGGTCCAGTTGGAGGTAGGTCTTGGTTGGCTGGGAGATGGCCTGGTCGACAAATCCGGTAAGCAGGGTGGCCACTGCAAGCATTAAAAAGGGTCGCGATCTAACCGCACTGCGGAAGCCGGTTTGGTGCAGCTTTTCGGAGGGGCGAAAACGGCCGCGATAATCACCCGGATCCAGAGCACGCGAATCAAAACCAAAGCGCTCGGGTTGTGATTTCATCAAGAGCAGAATCATCGGAATAACCAATACCCAGATACCCAGGCTGACGATAAAGATGGTTTCGCGCCATCCAAAATAAACCAGCATGCTTTCGGCAACCATGGGTGACGCCGAGGCTCCAAGTCCTGCACCCAGCAGGGTGAGACTGACTGCCCGCCCTTGTCGGTGCCAGAACCATTGCGACACCAGAATTTTGATAGATACCGAGCCAGCGATGGCGCCGATGCCCATGACAACGCCAAGCAGGTAGTACAGCAGCAGAGTGTCGACAAACAGGAAAAGCCCCAGCGCCAGCCCCTTCAGGGTAGCTGCGATCAACAGTATGTTTTTGGAGCCAGTACGGTGAATGATAAAACCCACCAGCAGGGAGAACACCGCACCCGACATAAACTTGAAGGATGCAAAGGACATAACTGCAGCTCGAGACCAGCCCGTATCCTGAATAATCTCCGGGTACAGGGTAGGCATCAGAACGGCAGGAAATCCCAGCACATAAAAATAGGCCACCGCTCCCACCAGGACATTTATCCAGGCGTAGCGCTTTACTGTAGCCAGATCTTTAGGCAATTTACCTCCAGGGGCGGTCTTGGTGCCGCGAATTTGTGTGCTGCTTGAATGAGCTGAACCCGCTGAGCTGTTAAAATCAGTCCGGTGAGCGGAACATTGTGCAGAGTCAATGCTTGGCTGTTACGCACACTGCAAAAATGGAAGGTCTGAATTGATTAGTCCAATTAATATGATCCGCATCCATGCCCGATAAATCAACAAAAATTGTTTCGCAGGTTGGCTTGCCGGAAACGCATCCCATGCTGCGAGGGAAGGGCAGTGGTGCCGGGTTGGAATCGCTGATTCTGGCTTCCCAAATTATAGATACATTGGCCCGCTACAAGAAACCCGTTGGCGTAAGCACTCTGGCGCTGGAACTCAATACCTCGAAGGCACGTGTATCGCGCTTTCTTTCTACCATGCTCGATTTGGGCTGGGTGGTACGCGGCGAATCGGGCCGCGGCTACAGTTTAGGCTGGCAGTTGATGCGGTTTGGTCAGGCGGCAACAGCCAACAACCCGGTGCTCGAGCATGTGTCCCCCTATTTGGTTGAGCTGCGCAACAGCACCGGTAAAGCCACCATCTTTGCCACCCCTGCAGACAACAATGCCATTGTGACATTTTCGCTGCGCGGCACCGACGCGAGCGGCATATACGTGCGCCCCGGCGCGCCACTTTATTTTCCTCGCTCTTCCGCTGCCAGGGTTATGTGGGCCTTCCGCAACAGCTACATGGACAGGCTAAAGCGCCTCAGTTCACTGGATTTACTCAAGGGTACCCACTATGCATCCATCGAGCAGCTGGAAGCTTCTCTGGTGCGCACCCGGGAAAGCTACGTGGCCGCCACCTTCAATACCAAAAACGACAATCTCGGCGCCATATCTACGCCGGTATTCGACAAGAGCAACGAATTGGTTGGTGCCGTGGGTTTGGTAATGACCAGTGAAATCTTCCGCACTCCGCGCTACCCGGCATTGGTAGAAGAGCTGCGCAACTGTGCCCGTGACCTCTCGAGGCAGATGGGCGCCACCCGCTGGCCCTCTGGCAAGTTGCCGGTGCCCGAATCTGACTGAAATACTTGCCGGCAGATTAACTTTTCCCTGCCTGTTTCGGTTGGCGAAACATGCCGAGTACCTGACTGTTTTTATCGGATATAAATAGCAAAAAGGCGCATCACGATTTTCGGGGCTTAAAGATATGCGAAACCTTCTGGTTGAAATTCACCGATGGGCCGGATTTATTATCGGCTTGGCGTTTACCTTCATCATGATAACCGGTGTTGTGGTTGCGATATGGGAGCAGCTGGAGTCGAGAACGCATTTTGGCGGCACCCTGCAACCGGCCACACCGGCCGAGATTGGCCGCGATCTGGATCAACTGATCGGTACCGGCCCCGAGGGTCTGCGCGGTACGCTTTTCCTGCCCAACTCAATTACTCCCGTATATGAAATGTCGGTGCTGAACGACACGGGTACTCCTGGCACGGTAAAACACTACTACAGCCAGGACCTGGAGCTTTTGGGAACCAGCCACAGCGGGCAACGCCACCCCATTCTTGATGCCATGATCGACTGGCACGTTAGCCTGGTAGACGGGCAGCGTTTCACCCCCTATATCGGCATTATTGCTACGGTTATTGCCCTGATTGCGCTCTATATTTGGTGGCCCTTCCGGCGCGGTTTTGATTGGAAGATTGTTTTCTGGCCGAAAAACTTCAAGGCCTCCAACCTGCTGATGAACCACGCCACGGGCGGTATTATCAGCATTGCGTTTCTGTTGCTGCTTTGCATCACGGGGGCTTTTATCGGCCTGCGAACGCCGGTTACCAACTGGGCCGAAAGCGTTGAAACTCCTGAACAAATTACTGCCTATGAAATTCCGTTGGTGGAGCGCGTCGAGCAGCCCTGGCAGAGTTGGGAAGTGTTGGTCGAAAATGCCTACGCGGCGATGCCCGAAGGAGCCGAACTGGCCACTATTGCAGCCGAGCGGGTTTCAGCCGTGGTCGACTTCCGATTTCGGGGCGTTGAAGACATCAGTCTGTATGGGGGCAGCCACGTCTACATGAACCCCTACAGCGGCGAAGCCGAGCACACCTACCTCACCAACGAGGGTTCTGGCGTGCGCTGGTTGTTGGGCCAGTCGCGTTCGCTGCACACGGGCGAGCACATGTCGCTTACCTATCTATTAGTGCTGCTGCTGGGTAGCGTGATTGTTACGGTTATAGCCTTTACCGGCTGCGTGGCCTTTACTCGACGACTTCTGCGGGACAGCGCAGCTAAAAAAGCCGCTGCCGGGTTGGATGCGGCAAAAACGGTGTGATGTATCCTGCAGGAATTTGCGTCAGATCAAGAAGTGATCTGTCGCCGCATAAGTTGTGTGAATTTCTGTTTTTTTGTTGTCGTGCGCGTAACAAAATGATGCGTATGGTGACGAGCCACTGCGATGGCGGCT
>CAKZNR010000218.1 GCA_937129725.1 uncultured Cellvibrionales bacterium
ACTTCACACTGCCGTATACGCCGGTGGGGTCCGGCTTATTGGTGATCAAGCGCACCGTGCCGGCTTGCGAGCTCGCTCCAAAGAGTGTGCCCTGAGGCCCTTTCAACACTTCGACCCGGCTCAGGTCGGCCGCGTAGACATCCAGGTTTCGCCCTGGCTGCGCAAGCGGTTGCTCGTCCAGATAAAAGGCCACGTTGGGCGCAAGACCGGCCACACCGGAAGTGCCGGTGGCAGGGGTGGTAGAAGCCAGCCCCCGGATATAAATCGTATTTTGACCCGGGCCAACGCCGCCGGCTGTGACACCTGGCAGCTGAACCAGGTAGTCGGAAAAGTCGCTAACACCCAGTTGATCCAGCTTTTCTTGAGACATCGCGCTTACGGCGATGGGAATGTCCTGGATGGATTCAGTGCGCTTGGTTGCCGTAACCAGAATTTCTTCAATTTGCCCCTGGGCAAAAAGCTCCGGCGCGGCCATAGCGGCCGAGGCGGCAATAACAGCCGTGGTGAGTTTGGTCTTGCGAAACATGATTTCCCCTTGCATGTGTTTATCGGTACTAGTTTAAAGCATATAGAGATGTATGCAATTTATTAAGCCGCAAATCAGTGATTTAGCCCAGTATTGCATCAATATCGACTAACTCCAGACCAGAAACGGCCGAAGAGGGGAAAATTATTACTATGTGCTCTATGCATTTAACTGCCTGGCATCCTCTGGTTGCCCTTGGGTCTGGTGCTAAACTGCCCCTTTACATCAGGAGATAGCTCTCAAATGCCCAACAAAGCCATTATCGATACCGCGAACGCACCGGCGGCCATTGGCACCTATTCGCAGGCAGTGAAGGTCAATAACACCGTCTACCTGTCGGGGCAGATACCCCTGGACGCGGACAGTATGGAGCTGGTGGGCGAAGACGCGGGCGAGCAAATCGAGCAGGTTTTCAAAAACCTGTCAGCCGTATGTGCTGCTTCAGGTGGCGGGCTGGGCGATATCGTCAAGCTGAATATTTACCTCACCGACCTGGGCAACTTCGCCAGGGTAAACGAGATCATGGCAACCCACTTCAACGAACCCTACCCGGCGCGGGCTGCCATTGGTGTAAGCGAACTGCCGCGCGGCGCCCTGGTTGAAATGGACGCCGTCATGGTGGTGTAGACTTATTTGACTGCCCGCAGCGGGGCAGCAGTAACACAAAGGTGGCAAACTAAAGCGAAAATCCGTATCGCTGGGGCGGCTAACCCCCTATAATGCCGCCGCATTTCTCAAGCCGCCCCCTCTCATGATCGAAAAACTACGCAACATCGCCATCGTGGCCCACGTGGACCACGGTAAAACCACCCTCGTGGACAAATTGCTGCAGCAGTCCGGCACGCTGGACCGCAAAAACCGTGATGTTGAACGCATCATGGATTCGAACGACCAGGAGAAAGAACGCGGTATTACTATCCTGGCCAAAAACACGGCGATCGAGTGGCAGGATTACCGCATCAACATTGTGGATACCCCGGGGCACGCCGACTTTGGCGGCGAGGTTGAGCGCGTGCTGTCGATGGTCGACTCGGTGTGCCTGTTGGTAGACGCGGTCGACGGCCCCATGCCGCAAACCCGCTTTGTGACACAGAAAGCCTTCGAGCGCGGCTTGAAGCCGATCCTGGTTATCAACAAGGTCGACCGCGAAGGTGCGCGCCCTCACTGGGTGCTGGACCAGGTTTTCGATCTGTTCGACCGGCTCGGCGCTACCGACGAGCAACTGGATTTTCCGGTTATCTACGCTTCAGCCATCAACGGCGTGGCCGGCAACGAGGCCGACGAACTGGCCGACGACATGACGCCGCTTTTTCAACTTATTACCGAGCATGTTCCGCCGCCTCCGGTCGACCCCGAAGGCGCTTTCCAGATGCAAATCTCGGCACTTGACTACAGCAGCTATGTGGGCGTTATCGGTATCGGTCGTATTGCCCGCGGCAGCCTGAAAACCAACCAGCAGGTTGTGGTGGTTCCGCCGGAAGGAAAGCAGCGCAAAGCAAAAGTACTTCAGGTAATGGGGTACCACGGCCTGGAACGGCGCGAGACCAGTCTGGCCAGCGCCGGTGACATTGTGTGCATTACCGGCATTGAAGGGCTGGGTATTTCCGACACCCTGTGCGACCCGGAATCCGTTGAGGCCCTGCCGCCACTGAGCGTGGACGAGCCCACCGTGAGCATGACCTTTCAGGTAAACGATTCGCCCTTCGCCGGGCGTGAAGGCAAGTTTGTTACTTCGCGAAATATCAAGGAACGGCTCGACCAGGAGCTGATTCACAACGTGGCCCTGCGAGTAAAACAGGGAGACACACCCGATAAGTTCCGCGTTTCCGGCCGCGGCGAGCTGCACCTGTCGGTGCTAATTGAAACCATGCGCCGGGAAGGTTTCGAGCTGGGCGTATCGCGCCCGGAAGTTGTGCAGAAGGAAGTGGATGGCGAAATTCACGAGCCCTTCGAGCAGGTCATTATCGACATTGAAGAGCAGCACCAGGGTGCCGTGATGGAAGCCATGGGCCTGCGCCGCGGCGACCTGAAAAACATGGAACCCGACGGCAAAGGCCGGGTGAAGCTGGAATACCTGATTCCCTCGCGTGGCCTGATTGGTTTCCGCGGCGAGTTCCTCACCCTCACCTCGGGTGGCGGCATTATGACCAGCGTATTTGACCACTACGGCCCGGTAAAAATGGGCGAAGTGGCAAGCCGCATCAACGGCGTGCTGGTGTCCATGGTGAAGGGCAAAACTCTGGCCTACGCATTGTTTGCTCTCCAGGATCGCGGCCGCCTGTTCCTTGGCCACGGCGAAGACATTTACGAGGGGCAGATTGTCGGCCTACACTCCCGCGGTAACGACCTGGTCGTTAACCCGACCAAGGCCAAGCAACTCACCAACATTCGCGCCGCCGGCACCGACGAGGCACTTACCCTGTCGCCGCCGGTGAAATTCACCCTGGAGCAGGCACTGGAGTTCATCGAAGACGATGAGCTGGTTGAGGTAACACCCCAGTCTATTCGCCTGCGCAAGAAACTATTGACAGAAAACGAGCGCAAGCGCGCCGGTCGCAGCAAAGAAGGCTAGGCCGGTAGTTAACCATTGGGAAATTCGGTGGTAATGATCGACAAAGCGGGCTGAATCCAACGCCCGCTCGGCGATAAACTGGCAATCTGTTCAGTAGCCGGAATTCCCATGGCCAAAGCACTCTTTATCTCCCACGGCGGCGGTCCGCTACCCCTTCTGGGCGAACCCTCTCATCGACAGATGGTCGATCTTCTGGGGAAACTGGGTCGCGAGTTGCCTCGCCCCAAAAATATTCTTCTGGTCAGCGCCCACTGGGAGGCCAACCCGGTGGCGGTATTGGCTGCTCCACGCCATCCCTTGTATTTCGACTATTACAACTTTCCACCAGAAACCTATCGGCTCGAATACCCGGCAAGCGGGAACCCTCTGCTGGCCGGTGATGTTCGACAGAAGTTGATCGCGTCCGGTATCCATTGCGATGAAGAGTTCGAACGCGGGTACGACCATGGCATGTTCATCCCACTAATGCTGATGTATCCACTGGCGGATATTCCCACTATTCAGCTGTCCCTGAACCCTTCGCTCGACCCCGAACTGCACCTTCGCATGGGCGAAGCGCTGGCCGACCTGGACAAGGATACCCTTATTATCGGCTCCGGCTTTTCATTCCATAACCAGCCTGCCTTTAGAACCAACGACGCCCGCATGAACGAGGTAAACCAGCGATTCGAGCGCTGGCTGGTGGAAACCTGCAATTCAGACGAACTGGACGAATCCAGTCTGCGCGAACGATTAAGGATGTGGGAGCTGGCACCCGGCGCCCTGCAATGTCATCCCCGCGAGGAGCACCTTCTACCACTTCATCTTTGCTATGGCGCAGCTGGCAAAGCCTGCAGCGACTATTGGCAGATAGAAATTATGGGCAAGCAGGGAAGTTGTTATTATTGGGCCTGACCCGTTTTTTAAGGTGATCTCATGAAACAAATCGCTGGCCTGCTGCTAACCGCCCTGTTCGCTTCGGCCTGCCTGGCCCAACCTGCCTTTGAAGACTATCCGGTCGATGAGGTTTACGACGGGTTTCTGGCAACCATGCGAATGAATTCGCACGAATTGGCCCCGCAATACGCTGACGAAGCCAATCGACAGACCGATATAGGCCCCAATTTCGCGGGCGTGCACACGCTCTTTACCTTCGACTGCGGCGCCAATTGCGACGAGCTGGTTGTAATGAATACCGAAAGCGGCTGGATGTTGGCTCATTTCAAAACCTGCGGCAGTCACGAGTTTCATCTCGAAAGCCGCCTGTTGGTAATCAATCCGGATAGCGAGCGCTGCGAAACCTCCTATTATCTGGCCAGCGCCTGGGCCGTAGAGCCGCTGGAATAAACCTGGCTCCGACGACCTGAACTGGTATTCCGCATGCTTCCCCTGACTCCTGAAACCCTCGCCCAAAAATTGCTCGGGCTGGCCGCCAGCCTGCTGCTAATCACCTGCGTCGGGGCACTCGGCGCCTGGGCGAGCATCAGCGCTGCAGACTTCTATGGCAGCCTTAACCAGCCAATCTGGGCACCTCCTGCAGGCGTTTTCGGGCCAGCCTGGACCAGTCTGTTTATTCTTATGGCGGTCGCCGCCTGGCGGGTTTGGGTAGCCGGTGCCGCCAGAAACCACCCGGCAGCACTAGTCATTTACGCACTGCAGCTGGTATTCAATGTGCTCTGGAGTTGGCTATTCTTCGCCTGGCACCTGGGTGGCGCGGCCTTCCTGAATATTTTGCTGCTCTGGTCGCTAATTCTTTTTTGCCTGATCAGTTTTTACAGCATCAATCGGGTGGCCGGGCTCCTGTTGGTGCCCTACCTCGCCTGGGTCACCTTCGCCGCCTTTCTCAACTACCATATCTGGCAGCTGAACCCGGCATTGCTCTGACTGCCAATGCCATGAAACCTGCGCAACTCGAAATATACCGCCAACGCCTGCTGGCCATGCGTCAGGAATTACAGCAAATGGACGAGGATTCGGCCGAAGCGCGCGGCACGGTGACGCTTGACCAACAAAGTGTCAGGCGTCTATCGCGCATGGACGCCATGCAGGGTCAGCAAATGGCGTTGGAAACCGAACGTCGGCGCAAACGCCAACTGCTGGAAATTGAAGCCGCCCTGCGCCGCATTAATGCCGACGAGTACGGAGAATGCCTGGAATGCGGTGAGGAAATTGCCAGCGGCAGACTGGATATCAACCCGGCTGTGACCTGTTGCATCGGGTGCAGCGACTAAAAGCGGTCGCGACCCGATACCTGCAGGTTATTGATGCGACTTACGCCCATCAGTTTAAGCAGCAAACCGCGGCAGGCCCGCAAAATGGGGTAAAAAAAGCGGGCGCGGCCCTTCGAGCGAAACAACCAGTAATTCAGACGGTTGAACAAACCCGAGCGTGAACTCATCAGCGACAACGCATGAATGGCATCGCTGCCGTAGTAGAGCTGGTCGCCAGCCACCAGCACCATGCCCTCGTCGATATCCCAGCCGCGGCGGTTGATCTCGGCCATTGCCGGAGGGTTTGTGCGCGCATCCACCAGCTCAAGCTCGCCCCCAAGGGGCACCCCCTGGGCCAGCCGCGTGACCCGCACCCCCAGGGGGCGCAGGGCTTCAGCAAGGTAGTGGGCCGTGGCCTCCCCTTCCACCGTGGCATTGGTGGCCACGATGACCTCCTCCACGGGATGGTGCTGAAGGCGCTCCACCAGGGCCGGGATGGCGAGATCCTCTGGGGTCACCCCATCAATCGGGGAGAGCTGGCCATGGAGCACAAAGTAACGGCCCCGATAGGTGCCCGTGGCCTCCAAAGCCCACTGGTCCGTGGGGGACGCCACGATGCAGAGCGCCGTCGAATCGCGCCCCGGGTCACTACAGATTTCACATACGGTTTCTTCCGTAAGCGTCTGACATTGCTCGCAGTTAGAGATCTTTTCCAAGGCATTAAGCAAGCCCTCGGCAAGGGCCTGGGCCTGGGGACGGTCACGCTCTAGCAGCTGAAAGGCCATGCGCTGGGCAGAACGGCGACCCACCCCGGGGAGGACCCGGAGCTGATCAATCAGGGCTTCAAGGGGGGCCGGATAGGGCATCAGAACAGCTTCATGCCCGGCGGCAGAGGAAGCCCCGCCGTGACCTCAGCCATGAGCGCTTTCTGCTCCCCTTCCACGCGCCGCACCGCGTCATTCACGGCCGCAGCGATGAGATCTTCGAGCACCTCTCGATCTTCGCTCATGAGCGCCGGATCGATGGTCACGGCGCGCACGTCGTGGCGGCCGGTCATCTGAATGCGCACGAGCCCGGCGCCGCTTTCCCCGGTGACCTCCAGGGCGGCCACCTGCTCCTGCACCTTAGCCATCTTCTCTTGCATGGCCTTGGCCTGCTTCATCATGTCACCCATGCCGAGCATGCGGACCTCCAGAACGTAAACTTCAGCGGTAAAGCGCTAGTGTAGCGTGGGGCCGGCGGCGCTCCCATGGGCGCCTCCGTCTTCCCGCGGCCTAAGGCTCCCAGGAATGATTCTGGCGCCGAACTGGGCCTGCAGGGCCTGGACCTCCTGGTCCCCTTCGATCGCCCGCTCTGCTGCGGCCTGCGCCTCAGCGCGGCCCCGGGCCGCCCGCTGCGCCGGCGTCTCCGCTTCGGCGCTGGCAATCTCAAGCTGGACCCGGACGGTCCGCCCCCGGCGCGCCGAAAGGGCTTCCGCTAGCCGCGCCTCGTGGATGGGGGCAAAGAGCGGCTCCGCCTCCGGCGCCAGGGCAAAGCGAATGCGATCCCCCTCATCTCCAAGGGGCACGCAGTGCTGCGCCACTTCCAGGGTCACCCCCGCCAGATCCAAGCTGCGAAGGGCTTCGCCCCACTGCTGCGGCAGCAGCGGGTCGGGGAAGGGGCCGAGCGGGGCCGCAGCCTTCGCGCTCGGCGGCATTTCGGGCTCTGACGGCGAATCAGGGTCCGCTGCCGGGAGCGACTCTTTTGCGCTTGCCGGCGACGTCGCTACCGGAGCGGGATCATCCAGCGCAGCCAGGGCGTCACTCAAGGCTTGCCGCGCGGGGGCCGGCTCCACGGGCGCCGGCTCTATCGAGACTGGCTCTACTGGGGCGGGCTCCACGGGAGTCGGCTCTGGCGGGAGTGCCCCAGCCGCTTTGGGTGCTACGGGTTCGGGTGCTACGGGTTCGGGTGCGACAGAAGCCCTCGCCGGCGGCACCGGAGGTACAGCATCAGCCAGCACGCCGCGAAGGGCCGCCGTGCCCGAGGGCGCCGGGGGCGTAGCAGCAGGCGTCGCCTTGGCTGCGCCTCCGCCACCGGGCGGGCCGCTCTCGCCCTCCCCCTCCTCCGGCTGGAAGGCCAGCATGCGTAGGAGGGTCATCTCAAAGGCAATGCGCGCATCCGGCGCGTAGGGAAGCTCTCGCACTCCGGTGAGAGCGATCTGGTAGTAGAGCTGCACATCTTCCGGGGGAATGCGCGCTGCCAGGGCCCGCACCGCTTCCTGGGCCTGATCGGCCTCGGCCCCGGCCAGGGCTTCGGGCACCACCTGGGCCACGGCTAAATCGTGGAGCACTCGCAAGAGATCTCCGAGCACGGTGGAAAAGTCCGCCGCGTGGGCCGCAAGATCCTGGGCGCAGGCCAGAAGCCCGGGGCCATCGCTGGCGGCGAGGGCCTCCAAAATACGATGGAGCGCCCCCTGGTCGATGGTCCCGAGCATGGTGGCCACCTCCCCGGCGCGGAGCGTCCCTCCGCCATGGGCAATGGCTTGATCGGTCAGGCTCAGGGCATCGCGCATGCTGCCATCCGCGGCCCGGGCCAGGGCCCAAAGGGCCGGCGCCTCGAAGCTGACGCCTTCCTCCCCGAGGACGTGCTCCAAATGGCCAACGATGCGCTCGGCCGTCAGGTTCTTCAGGTGAAACTGAAGGCAGCGAGAAAGCACGGTCACAGGCAGCTTCTTCGGATCCGTTGTCGCCAGAAGAAACTTCACGTGGGGCGGCGGCTCTTCAAGAGTTTTTAGCAGCGCGTTGAAGCTCGAGGTGGACAGCATGTGCACCTCGTCGATGAGATACACCTTGAAGCGGCCCCGGGTAGGCGCGTACTGCACGTTATCGAGGAGCTCCCGCGTGTCTTCCACCTTGGTCCGGGAGGCGGCGTCCACCTCAATCAGATCCACAAAGCGCCCTTCGCTGATTTCCCGGCAGCTGCCGCAAACGCCACAGGGCGTCGCGCTCACCCCCTCCTCGCAGTTCAGACAGCGAGCCAGAATGCGCGCCACCGTGGTCTTCCCCACGCCGCGGGTTCCGGTGAACAGATAGGCGTGGTGGAGGCGCCCCCCATCGAGGGCGTGGGAGAGGGCCCGGAGCACGTGCTCCTGCCCCACCATGGTGGCAAAGTTGCCCGGGCGCCACTTCCGCGCCAGCACTTCGTAGGCCATGGGCCTGGCTCCTATCGGCTGCCGATCCGCCGAGGCCCAAGCCCCTTCTAGATCGCGTGGCCTTAAGTGTACGCTCTCGCGCTCAAGCCGTGCTACGGAGCCCCCATGACTGCCTTCTTCTCATCGAATTTTTTGGTGATTGCCCACCGGGGCGCCAGCGCGGAAGCGCCGGAGAACACCCTCCCCGCCTTCGCCCGGGCCCTCGCCGTGGGCGCCCCGGCGGTGGAGCTTGACGTTTATGCGGCCCATGGTGAGCTCTGGGTCATTCACGATGACGCGCTCGATCGCACCACCAACGGAACCGGGCGCCTGGAGGATCACGATCCGGCTACCCTCCGGGGCTTCGACGCGGGTGGCGGCGCCGTCATCCCGACCTTGACCGAGGTGCTCGACCTCATCGGAACCCGGGCCGGAGTCAATATCGAGCTGAAGGGGCCCGGGACCGCCGAGCCCGTGTGCGCCCTCTTGGCGAGGCGGAACACGCCGCCGGCGCAGATCGTCCTATCGGCCTTCGACCACCGGGAGCTGGAAACGGCCAAGGCCCTGGCGCCCCAGTGGCCCCGGGGCGCCCTCTTCGGGAAGGACCCCCGCAACGCCGTGGCCAAGGGCCAGGCCCTCGGCGCCGCCAGCCTCAACTTTGCCGACCGCACCGTGACC
>CAKZNR010000219.1 GCA_937129725.1 uncultured Cellvibrionales bacterium
CGGCCTGGTGTTGCAGGGCAAAGGTGTGTTGCGCGAAGGCATGAAGGTGATCTGTGATGCTGGAGAGGGCATCACAACCAGCGGCAGCTATTCGCCGACACTGGAAAAAAGCATTGCGCTGGCGCGTGTGCCGGTGGCAGTTGAGCCGGGCGATTTGGTGCGTGCGGAAATGCGCGGGCGACAGGTAGAGGCCCGGGTACAGCGCCCCGCGTTTGTCGCTCACGGTAAGCCACTGTAGCAGCCGGCAAAGCCGTTTGGGCGCTTGCGAATTGAGCAGTTTGCAACCAAACTAGGGGCAAGAACAGGCCTTCGCCGAAGCAGGCTGAAGGCCGGAACGAAAGCATTTCGGGATAGTTTTTATGAGTGAAATACCAACAGATCTGCGCTATCTGGCCAGCCATGAGTGGGCGCGCAAGAATAGCGATGGAACCGTAACCATCGGCATTACCGACTATGCCCAGGACAGCCTGGGGGACGTGGTTTATGTGGAGCTGCCCGAAGTGGGTAGCCAGGTAGCCGCCAGAGAGGAGGCGGCTGTGGTGGAATCGGTCAAGGCAGCGTCCGACATCTACTCACTGGTTTCCGGTGAAGTGGTTGAGGTCAACGAGGCCCTGGTCGACGAGCCCGAGCTGGTGAACGACTCGCCGTTTCAGGACGGTTGGTTTTTCCGCGTGCGTCCGGACGACATATCCGAGCTCGACGACTCGCTGGACGCCGACGCCTATGCCGAGGAGGCGATCGACTGAACTCCCGCTGATTGCGGTCGTTTCCAGTCATCCGCCAGATCGCTATGATCGATTCAGAAGGCTTTCGCGCCAATGTAGGTATCATCATTGCCAATGATGAGGGCCATGTATTCTGGGGCCAGCGCGTCCAGCAGAATGGCTCGTGGCAGTTTCCCCAGGGCGGCATTGATAAAGGCGAGTCGCCCGAGCAGGCCCTGTTCCGGGAGTTGCACGAGGAAGTGGGTCTTACGGCCAACGATGTGAAGTTGCTGGGAGAAACCCGCAACTGGCTTCGCTATCGTATTCCCGACCGATTGGTGCGCAAGGGCCAGTTGCCGCGCTGTATCGGCCAGAAACAAAAATGGTTTTTGCTGCAGCTGGATTGTGACCCGGGCAAGATCCGTTTTGACTGCGGCGAAAAGGAAGAATTCAACGACTGGCAATGGGTGAGCTACTGGTACCCGGTAAACCAGGTGGTCAAGTTCAAGCGAGAGGTATACCGCAAAGCGATGGCCGAGCTGGCACCCGCCCACATTAAAAGCATCGGCCGCTGACATGCTGGGCGAACTGCGATCTATCGTCCAGCAGGTGAATGAATCGCCCGATCTGGGCGTGGCGCTTGAAACCATCGTACGCCGCGTAAAGCATGCCATGTCGGTGAGCGTTTGCTCGGTTTACCTTTTCGACCCAGACACCAAGCGCTACGTGCTGATGGCCACCAACGGCCTGAAGCGCAAAGCGGTCCGCAACGTTAGCCTGAGTCGCAACGAGGGCCTGGTTGGCCTGGTGGCAACCCGCGAAGAGCCTATCAACATCGAAGCGGCCGATGCCCACCCGGCGTTTCAGTACATACCCGAAACCGGCGAGGAGCGATTCAGCTCCTTTCTCGGCGTGCCTATTATTCACCACCGGCGCGTGCTGGGTGTGCTGGTTGTGCAGCAGCGTGTAAAGCGGCGCTTTGACGAAAACGAAGAAGCCTTTCTGATTACTCTTTCTGCGCAGCTGGCCGGTGTTATTGCCCACGCCGAGTCCACCGGCGACTTGCGGCGCCTGACGGCCAACGATTCGGAAAACCAGGAGATCGAGTACCACGGGCTGCCGGGTGCACCTGGAGTGGCCATTGGCAATGTGGTGGTGATTTCACCGCTGGCCGACCTGTATGCCTCCAGTGCTGTCAAGGCGCGTGGAGTAAAGCTCGAGCTGGAGACTTTCCACAGCGCGGTTGAGCGTGCGCGCTCGCATATTCGCGAGATGGAGCGCAGCCTGTCGGCCCATATCAGCGACCAGGAACGACTGCTATTTACCGCCTACGTGCAGATGCTGGACGATCACAATCTGGGCAAGGAAGTGCTTGAGCGCATTCGCGAAGGCGTGTCGGCACAGTCGGCCTGGAGTGAGGTGATTCTGCAGCATTGCAAGCACTTTGAAGCCATGGACGACCCCTATCTGCGCGAGCGCGCCGTGGATATTCGCGATTTGGGCAAGCGCGTGCTCAGCTATATGCAGGAAACCGAGGAGCGCGAGCTGGAGGTGCCAGACCAGGCTGTGCTGGTAGGTGAGGATCTGTCGCCGGATATTCTGGGCAGCATCGACCGCGACAAACTGGTTGGCCTTGTATCGGCAAAGGGCTCGGTGAATTCACACCTTTCGATTCTGGCCCGCGCCATGGGAATTCCCACTGTGGTTGGTGTGGAAGGGCTGAAGGCAAGTCGGTTGCGCGGCGAGAAGGTTATCGTCGACGGCTACCGCGGCTACATGTATGTGAATGCCACCGACGAGCACATCGAGCACTTTCTCAATGTGCAGGTCGAAGACAAGGCGCTGAATGCCGAGCTGGAGGTGTTGCGCGACGAGCCGGCGGTTACCGCCGACAATCATCGCTACCGCTTGCTTGTGAATACCGGCCTGATGGCCGATGTGCAGATGTCGATTGAGCGCGGTGCCGAGGGCGTGGGTCTGTTTCGCAGCGAAGTGCCCTTTTTCATGCGCCAGCGTTTTCCCACCGAAGAGGAGCAACGCCAGTATTATCGTGAATTGCTGGAGGCATTCTCGCCGCGCCCGGTGGTGATGCGAACACTGGATATTGGCGGCGACAAGGCATTGCCCTATTTTCCTATTCAGGAAGCCAACCCCTTTCTTGGCTGGCGGGGTATTCGCATCACCCTTGACCACCCGGAGCTGTTCCTGGCCCAGGTGCGCGCCATGCTGAAAGCTTCGCTCGATCTGGATAATCTGGCTATTCTGCTTCCTATGATTAGCGGCGTGCCCGAGCTGGAGTCGGCGCTCACGCTGATTCGCCGTGCTTTTTCAGAGCTTACAGAGGAGGAGGGCTACGACCTGGTGATGCCTTCCCTGGGTGCCATGATTGAAGTGCCCTCGGCAGTCTTTCTGGCGCGTGAATTTGCCAAGCGGGTCGATTTTCTGTCGGTTGGCAGCAACGACCTCACCCAATACATTCTGGCGGTGGATCGCAATAACCCACGGGTGGTCGATCTTTACGATGCCATGCATCCGGCGGTGCTTGGCGCGATGAACCATGTGGTGAAATGTGCCCACGCCGAAGGCAAGGTGGCCGGGGTATGTGGGGAGATTGCCGGCGACCCCCTGGGCGCTATGCTGTTGGTGGCCATGGGCTATGACACCCTGTCGATGAATGCCTCCAACCTGCTGCGGGTCAAGGCCCTGCTGCGCCAGTTGAACCTGTCAGACTTAAAGCCCCTGCTGCGGGACGTATTGCACTCGTCCGATTCTGATCTGGTGAGGCAAAAAGTTTCTGCATTTATCACTGCCCCCGAACTTCGCCGTCTTGCCCAGATGGGCGATGGCGTCAAAACGCACCACTGATCGGGTGAGAACAAGCAAACCAACCCAAACCAATCTGGAGCCAGTGTGCTGCCCTATCCTGAAATAGACCCTGTTGCTTTCTCTGTCGGGCCGCTTTCGGTGCACTGGTATGGCATTGCTTACCTGCTGAGTTTTGTTGGCGCCTGGCGCTACGCCCTGTGGCGTTCGCGAAAACCCTGGAGCCCGGTTGCAGCAAACCAGGTGGAAGACCTGATTTTTTATGGCGCGCTGGGTGTGATACTGGGTGGCCGCTTTGGGTACGTGTTTTTCTATCAGTTCGGGCGCTTTCTGGATGACCCGCTCTGGGTGCTCAGGGTGTGGGAAGGCGGCATGAGTTTTCACGGAGGGCTGCTGGGCGTAATTGCGGCAATGTGGTTCTTTGGCAGGCGCCGTCGTATTGGCCTGCTTCAGGTTGGTGATTTTGTTGCCCCGCTTGCGCCTATTGGTTTATTCCTTGGGCGGTTGGCAAATTTTGTTGGCCAGGAGCTCTGGGGTCGGCCCACCTCGGCATGGTATGGCATGGTATTCCCGGCGGACCCGCAGCAGTTGCCGCGCCATCCTTCGCAGCTTTATGAAGCCATGCTGGAGGGCGTTTTATTGTTCTTGCTACTCTTGTGGTTCGGGCGCAAACCCCGGCCGGCCGGAATGCTGTCCGGCCTTTTTTTGGCCGGTTACGGCTTGTCGCGATTTCTGGTTGAATTTGTGCGCGCGCCCGATGCCCATCTCACTGAATTGACCTTCGGTTGGATGACGCGAGGGCAACTACTCAGCTTGCCCATGGTGCTGGTGGGGTTCGTTCTGATTGACCTGGCCTGGAAGCGGTCTGACAAAGGAGAGAATAGTTGAAGCAATACCACGAGCTAATGCGTCATGTCATGCAAAATGGCCATCGCAAATCGGACCGCACAGGGACAGGCACTATTTCTGTTTTCGGTTACCAGATGCGTTTCGATTTGCAGCAGGGCTTTCCTCTGGTGACTACAAAGAAGCTGCACCTGCGCTCAATTATCCATGAGCTGTTGTGGTTTTTGCGAGGGGAAACCAATATCGCCTATCTGAAAGAAAATGGAGTGTCTATCTGGGACGAGTGGGCCACGGAGGAGGGTGACCTCGGCCCGGTATACGGCAAGCAATGGCGAAGCTGGGAGGCTGCCGATGGCAGCAGCGTCGACCAGATTGCCATGTTGCTGCACAGCCTGAAACACAATCCGGATTCACGCCGCCACATGGTGAGCGCCTGGAACCCCGCCGTGCTGCCGGATACATCAATAAGCCCGCGCGAAAATGCTGCGCTGGGTCGGCAGGCATTGCCGCCATGCCACTGCCTGTTCCAGTTTTATGTGGTGGACAACACCCTGTCCTGCCAGCTGTACCAGCGCAGTGCCGACATCTTTCTTGGGGTGCCATTCAATATTGCTTCGTACAGCCTCTTTACTCTGATGTTGGCCCAGGTGTGCGGCTACAAGCCGGGTGATTTTGTGCATACCTTTGGTGATGCACACCTCTACTCAAACCACTATGAGCAGGCAGAATTACAATTAAGCAGAGATTTTAGACCATTGCCTACCATGGAGATTAATCCTGAGGTGAAAGATATTTTCGGATTTAAGTACGAGGATTTTAAATTAGTTGGCTACGATCCGCACCCACATATTAAGGCTGCTGTAGCTGTCTAACTAGGGGTTCCAGAAGGGCTTCAGGAGATTTTAGGATTCTTCCTTCATAATTAGAAAACCATCTGATTCCTGCACCATTTGTGGTGAAGATAGATTCACAAGTTTTTAGGTCTTCAACTGATGTTAATACTTCTTTAACTGGGTTTTCTTGAGTGGCAAAGTAGTCTAGTACATAGCTACGCATTACGCCACCTACACAACCAGTTTTTAAAGAGGGGGTGAAAACTTGCTCTCCTGTCATCCAAAATAGGTTAGATGAATAAGATTCAGATACGTGTCTTTTATAATCCACTAGAATGATGTCGTCTAAACCTCGTTCGGCTCTGATTTTGCCGAGCATTATATATTTAAGAGCATTCTTAGATTTGTATCTAGAGATGGGAGAGTAGATGTTCATATACTCCTCATTTAAGCCAATCTTTAGATTACCCAAAACTAATGGACTTCTATTTTCAGCAAGTTCGAGAAGAAAGGAGCTAGATTCCTTTTCCGGAGTGTACAGTCCTCCGGCATCTCGCCATAAATGAATCCGTATTCGATAGTTACCCGTGACGTTATTCTCCCGAACTAATTCATTTGTCCA
>CAKZNR010000220.1 GCA_937129725.1 uncultured Cellvibrionales bacterium
GTCTGCCTGGTGGGCTTGCCGAGAGCCGGTCAGGACAGCATGCCCTGTGTGTCCCGATAGCCCAGCGCCGAGAAAATATGAGTCATTGCCAGTTCTTCCCGCTGAAGATCGGCAATGGTTAAAGCGACGCGAAGCATACGGTGCAGCCCCCTTAGACTCAATCCCAATTTGTCGGCAGCCGCGCCCAGTTTCTCGCGGGAAGTCTGATCGAGGCGGCAAACCTGATCGAGCTGTTTGGCGCTGAGCCGCGCATTACTGCAGCCCTGGCGCTGCAACTGTATTTGCCTGGCACTGGCCACCCGCAGCCGCACTGTTTCGCTGCTTTCGCCTGCGGGCAACTGATTTCGCATAACATCGCTGGTGGCCTGCGAGCGCACCGCAACCCACAGGTCGATGCGATCCAGCAGGGGCCCGGAGATGCGACGCTGGTAGCGGGTAATTTGGTCGCGGCTGCAATCGCACCGGTCGGTGCCGGCATAACCGCAGGGGCAGGGGTTCATGGCGGCCACCAATTGAAAGCTGGCCGGATAAATTTCGCGACCGCTTGAGCGGCTGACAGATATCTCGCCGTTTTCCAAAGGCTCGCGCATGGCCTGCAGTACCTTGGGGGCAAACTCGGGAAACTCATCGAGAAAAAGTACGCCGCGGTGGGCAAGCGTGATTTCGCCCGGCATGGGCGGTGCGCCTCCCCCTACCAGGGCAGCTGCCGATGCCGTGTGGTGGGGCGAGCGAATGGGCGGTTCGGTGGGTTGCGGACGGTGACTGCCACAAACCGAATGAATACTGGCCACTTCGCGTGCATCCTGCATGTTCAGCTGTGGCAGCAAACCTGGCAACCGCTGGGCCAGCATGGATTTGCCTGAGCCGGGGCAACCCACCAGCAAAATGTTGTGACCGCCTGCTGCGGCAATTTCCAGCGCCGCCTTGGCTTCTGCCTGGCCGCAAATGTCCATTAGGTCGAGTTGCGTCGACTGTACCTGCGTTTCGCAGGGTGGGTGGGCAGTGGTTTGCGAGCTGCGCCTTTTACCTTCCAGAATGGCGCAGGCCTCAAGCAGGTTGTTGGCTGCCTCGTGGCAGCTTTCGTCAACCAGGCCCTGGTGATGAGCCCTGTCTGGTGGATGCACCAACCTTACGTGATCTTGCTCGGCGCGAAGCAGCAGGGGAAACAGGCCGCGCAACGGCCGGCACTCGCCTTCCAGGGAGAGCTCGCCACAAAATGCCAGGTTGGATTGGCGGCAGTTGACCTGACCGCTGGCAATAAGAAGCGCCAGGGCAATGGGCAGGTCGTAGCCCCCGCCCTGTTTGGGCAGGTCGGCAGGTGAGAGGTTCAGGGTGATGCGCTTGTTGGGAAACTCGAAGCCGCTGTTGAGAATGGCCGACCGCACGCGCTCGCGGCTTTCCCGCACGATGGTTTCGGCCAGGCCGACAATATTGAATGCCGGCAATCCGCCGGAGATATGTGCGTCCACGCTGACAGGCCGGGCCCTGATGCCCTGAATGCCGTAGGTTTGTGTGGTGGCCGTTTTCATGGAGTCCTTTCCTTCGGCTGACGGGAGGGGTGTTAGCCGGTGTCTTTCTCGAGCGCGTCGAGTTTTTGCTCGAGTTCGCTGATGCGTTCTTCCATGCGCACTAAAAGAGAGCGCAGGCGATCGAGGTCGGATGTGCTGGCCAGATCGAGCTCTTTGCGCAGGGGGGCCGAGCCGGTTTCGGCCAGCGCGCGCAGCTCTTCGGCGGCGCCCTGCAGCAGGTCGGGCAGCTCGTTCAGCCAGTCTGCATCGAATTGGTTGGACTGTTTCAAGTTGGCATTCCTTGTTTGTGGCCCACCAGTATAGCGGTGCCGCACCGCCTGAGCGAAAGCGTCCCCGGTTTCAGACCCCTGGCTTCAGCTGGTGCACTATTTTGGTTCAAGCACCAATATGGTGCAAATTTTTGTGCCCGGATGGCTGGTGCAGGGCACTATCGTACGGGCTGGAAATATCATATCTATCTGATAATAAAGATATATATGTGTTTTGGCACGGCCTGTGCATTAGCTGGACAAGAGATTTAGTGTCTCTTTCCAAAAACACAGGAGAACATCAATGAATACATTTAATAAAACCCTGATTGCAGCTGCTCTGGCCACCTCTGCCGGCGTTGCTCAAGCAGAAGTTGCTGCCAACGTTGGCATCGCCAGTGCCTATCTGTGGCGTGGTTTCGACCTCGGCAACGGCTCTGCCGTGGTTTCCGGTGGTTTGGACTATGCAGAAGGTCCTTTCTACGCAGGTGTTTGGGCCTCTTCAGGCGACGACAGCTACGGTACTGAATACGATCTGTACGCTGGTTTGGCCGGTGAAATCGAAGGCTTCAGCTACGACCTGGGCTACGTTAGCTACAACTACCCGGATGAGCTGGTTGCTGGTGCAGACTTCGAAGAGTTCTACATTGGTATTGGTTTCGGCGATTTCAGCCTGACCGCCTATGACAACGACGACGGCGACTACACCTACTACGCTTTTGGCTACGGATTTGGTGACTTCAGCTTTACTTACGGCTTGTGGGATGCAACTACCGATGGCTCGCACATCGATGCGACCTACAGCATGGGCGACTTCGGCTTTACCCTGTCTCAGGTTATTGACGACGATGCCTACGCCAACGACGAGCTGAAAATGATGGTCAGCTACTCCGTCCCTCTGGACATGTAAGCAGCTCGTGCTTACTCGGGTGCCCCGGCAACGGGGCACCATCTTCCTTCCAAAACATCCGGAGAATCAATATGAAACTCGTAACCGCCATTGTTAAGCCTTTCAAGCTGGACGACGTGCGCGAAGCCCTTAGTTCTATTGGTGTTCAAGGCATCACTGTTACTGAGGTGAAAGGCTTTGGTCGCCAAAAGGGGCACACCGAGCTTTATCGCGGCGCTGAATATGTCGTCGACTTCCTGCCGAAAATCAAGCTGGAAATCGCCATCAGCGAAGAAATGCTCGACCAGACTATCGAAGCCATCACCGGTGCAGCATCTACCGGAAAGATTGGCGACGGTAAAATTTTCGTGACTTCGCTAGAGCAGGTCATCCGTATTCGCACCGGTGAAACCGGCGCGGAAGCAATCTAAGGGGAGATCCTAAATGGACGCTGCAATTGAACTCGCATACGCACTGGATACCTTTTACTTCCTGATTTGCGGTGCACTCGTAATGTGGATGGCTGCTGGATTTGCCATGCTTGAGGCTGGACTTGTCCGCGCCAAGAACACCACAGAAATCCTGACTAAAAACGTCGCCCTGTTCGCGATTGCCTGCACCATGTATCTCATCATGGGCTACGCCATCATGTACAACGGCGGAAACATTTTCCCGGCCAGTTGGTTCGGTGTAACTATCGGCAACGCCACTACGGAGGAAGTGTTGGCCAGCGGTGGTGACATCTACTACTCAGGCGCTTCCGACTTCTTCTTCCAGGTTGTGTTCGTGGCTACCGCCATGTCTATTGTCTCTGGTGCGGTTGCCGAGCGTATGAAGCTGTGGGCTTTCCTGTCATTCGCCGTGGTCATGACAGGTGTTATCTACCCGATACAGGGTATGTGGACCTGGGGTGGCGGCTGGCTGTCTGCTGCCGGTTACTCTGACTTCGCCGGTTCCGGTATTGTTCACATGTGTGGTGCTGCTGCAGCACTGGCAGGTGTTCTCGTACTGGGTGCCCGTAAAGGCAAGTACAACGCAGATGGTTCTGCCAATGCGATCCCCGGCGCCAACATGCCGCTGGCCGCGCTGGGTATGTTCATCCTCTGGTTGGGCTGGTTCGGCTTTAACGGTGGTTCCGAGCTGATGGTTTCCAACGTTGGCGAAGCCAACGCGGTAGCCGACGTGTTTGTTAACACCAACATGGCAGCCTGTGGTGGCCTGATTGCTGCACTTATTACTGCGCAGCTTCTGTTCGGCAAAGCCGACCTGACTATGGCCCTCAACGGCGCTCTGGCTGGTCTGGTATCCATTACTGCTGAACCGCTGGCTCCCAGCTACTTCCTGTCTTTGATTATTGGCGGAATTGGCGGCGTGATCGTTGTGTTCTCTGTAATCACTCTGGACAAGCTGAAAATTGATGACCCGGTTGGTGCCATCTCTGTTCACGGTACCTGTGGTATCTGGGGCATCCTGGCAGTTTGCCTGACAGCAGGCGCTGGCCAAATTGGTCCGCAGCTGCTGGGTATTGCCGGCATCGGCATCTGGACATTCGTAGCTTCTATCATCGTATGGCTGATCCTGAAAGCCGTGATGGGCATTCGCGTCAGCGAAGAGGAAGAGTACGAAGGTGTGGACATCGGCGAGTGTGGCATCGAAGCCTACCCCGAGTTCGGACCTGGTAAGTAATTACCCCCCCCCTCCAACCCTGTTGGATTTTAGGGAAGTGCATTGCACTTCCCTTTTTTTTTGTTTTCGAGAAGAATAGGCGCCCTTGAACACTTCAATAATCAGGGGACAAGATGAAACTGGTCACAGCTGTAATCAAACCGTTCAAACTGGATGACGTGCGGGAAGCACTCGCCGAGATTGGCGTGCAGGGCGTCACCGTTACCGAGGTCAAGGGCTTTGGTCGTCAGAAGGGTCATACCGAGCTTTACCGCGGTGCCGAGTACATCATTGATTTCCTGCCCAAGGTGAAGTTGGAGATTGCCTGCGACGACGGCATGACAGACAACATTATCGAGACCATTACCAAATCGGCCAGCACTGGCAAGATTGGCGACGGCAAGATTTTTGTTTCAACATTGGAGCAGGTGATTCGCATTCGTACCGGCGAAACCGGAAACGACGCGCTGTAAACCGGCTTTAGCGATAGGTTGATGAATTGAGGCGCGGCGGAGCGAGTGTTCCGCTGCGCCTTTTTAGTTTTCCGAGCTTGACTGCAGTTGGCGCTTCCACAAGGCCAACATGGCCGGATCCAGTGACCTGATGCGCACCGAACCGCTTGCCAGCGGCTCGCTTTCCACCGAGCGCGGCAGCATGGCCTGCAAGCTGTCGCATACCTCAAAGCTGCCGGCGTCGAGCTCCAGGCAGCGCTGCAGGGCATCGGCAGCGCCCTCAAAGGCGCCCGCCATCCAGCTGTAACAGGCGTTGGAACCGCCTTTCTCTGCATAACCCACCCAGGTTGCGGGCCGGCCATAGCGGTCAACCGAGAGGCTGCCAATATTCCAACCGAACATAATGCAGTGGCGCAAGGCCACCGCCGGGTTGGCAGCGTTTGCACCCAACAGCAGGTTGCCCTCGCTGACACCCAGACAGCAGATGCCGTAGGCTGGCCCCATGCGTTCCAGCAGCGACCAGATGGTGTCGCCGTACTCATCCAGCTCGCCGCGCTTTATCAGGCCCTGTTGCAGATCGCTGATGCGTATCACCATGACCAGGCAGATATCCTCGCTGTTGGCCTGGCCAAAGCCTGCCGGCAGGCCGGCAATTTCGCCTGGCAATTCATCCTCGTCCTGCGCCGGTTTAGGGTTTCGCGGTTGCAACAGCAGCCCGGCGGCCAGTACGCAAACGCCTGTTAGCAGGGCAATGAACAGCCGGTCTGCCGCACTCATACCGCCAACCGACTGGTATTCGTCTACCGACAGGTTGGCCAGCAGGGTGGAGTCGATAACAATGGCGCCGCTGAATGACTGCAGTTGCATATCGGGCTCGGGTTGCAGGGCATTGTTGCGCACGCTGGCGATAAGCGTGCCGTCGGCCTCGTAGAGGTCGACGCGTTGAATAAAGGTGCCACGAATCATCTGGTTCAGCGCCGGCTCAACGGAGGCCTGGTCGCCGGCGATCAGGCGAGGTTGAATATTGTTCAGCAGGGTGGGCAGGTACCAGGATCGACCCGGAGGGTCTGGCTGAACCAGAGACAGCAGCATAAATACCAGCAGCGACGAGGCAAGGAACAGCAGGGCAAGGTGGCGGGTCAGTTTATTGTTCAGCAACCCGAATTCTCCATCTGGGCAAGCAAAAAAACTGTTGGAAGCTATAATGCGCCATCTTTTTAAATTGCTTCAACAGGACCTGTCGCAGTGCGCATTTATCTGCTTTCTATATCCGGTGACAATGCCAGCGGCATCAGTTCCAGCCTTATGCGCCTTCTGGCAAGTCATTGTGCCAGAGTGCTGGACATTGGTCAGGCGGTAATTCACGACTCGCTTTCGCTGGGCGTGCTGGTTGCGCTTGAGGACGACAGCAACCTGCAAGCCCTGAAAACGGCTTGCAGCGAGCAATTTGAACCGCGCGGACTGCGGGTGCGCTTCAAGCTGGTGGAGGCGCCCGATTACCAGCAGTGGGTTGCGCAGCACGGCCAGCAAAAACATGTGCTTACCCTGCTGGCGCGCGAGTTGGACCCACAGGCCATTGCCCAGGTTACTGCGCTGATGGCACAGCAGGGCCTGGATATTTATCACATCACCCGCCTCACCGGGCGTATTCCGCTGGAGCAAATAAACGAAGGCGCCCAGGCCTGTGTGGAGTTTCTGGTGCGGGGAAAGGTAAGCGACGAAACAGGCTTTCGCGATCAACTGATGGGCCTGGCTTCTACCCTGGATGTCGATCTGGCCTGGCAAAAAGACAACCTGTACCGCCGCAATCGCCGCCTGGTGGTGTTCGATATGGACAGCACCCTGATCAAGCAGGAAGTAATTGACGAGCTGGCTGTGGAAGCGGGCGTGGGCGACGAGGTAAAGCAGGTTACAGCTGCTGCGATGCGCGGAGAGATCGACTTCGACGAGAGCTTACGCCGCCGGGTGGCGCTGCTGGAAGGTTTGCCCGTGTCAGCCCTTGACCGGGTAGGTGAGCGGCTGGAACTGAACAACGGCGCCGAACGCCTGATGAAAAAGCTGAACCAGATTGGTTTGCGCACGGCCATTTTGTCGGGCGGCTTCACCTGGTTCGGCGACCGCTTGCGCCAGCGCCTGAAGATGGACCATATGCACGCCAACAGCCTGGAAATTATCGATGGCAAGCTAACCGGGCGGGTAACAGGAACCATCGTCAACGGTGAGGAGAAAGCTCGCCTGCTGGAGGCCATTGCCCAGGAAGAGGGCTTGTGCCTCGACCATGTAATTGCGGTGGGCGACGGCGCCAACGACCTGCCCATGCTGGCCAAGGCGGGTTTGGGCATTGCCTTTCATGCCAAGCCGGTGGTGCGCGAGTCGGCCTCGCACTCGCTTTCGCAGCTGGGGTTGGATGCCATTCTTTATTTGATGGGTTATTCCGACGCCGACTACTAGTAAGGCGGAGCTGGCTGCGTTGCTTATACTGCGTTAAAAACTCGCTCAAACTTGTCATTTACCCACACGTAAACTCCGCGTTTTCGCTCGCTTTTGCCTTGCCTAAGCTGCCTCGCCGACGCTCCTTTTTAACGGGATACCCCTTCCTGAGGCCTGCAAGACTCAACATGATTTGAACTTATCGCGATAGTGAGATCCGCGGTTCCACTGTAAGAGGAGCGTCGGCGAGGAAGGCCAAGCGCGGAAGGGGCGAGCGCGAGGGCGGAGTTTCACATGCCAGTAAATGAGCAACTCGCGTGAGCCCATGACAAAGCATGGCCGACGCAGCCAGCTCCGAAATCAGAAGCTAAAGTCCATGGCATCGGTAGGCTGGCGAACATAATAGCCCTGAATATAGGCCACGCTGGACTTCCAAAGCGAAGGCAGTATCTGCGTATTTTCCACCATGGGCACAATGCTGAAGCGCTGCTTTTCCTTGATTTGGTCGAGCAGTTCGGAAAGCTTGGGAATTTCCGAGGCATTTTTTTGTGCCGCCAATACGAACGAACCGTCAACCTTGACGAAGTCGAAGGGCACGGTGTCGAGAATTTTCATGGGCTGCACCGAGGTGCCGAAGTGGGTAATGGCAACCCGGCAGCCGGCGGCCTTGATGGTTTTTACCAGCTCGGTACAGGCCTTCAGGTAGGAAGACACATCTACCTCGCGGAACTGGAATACCACCTGTTTGGCATTCAGCCTGGACTTCTTGATAGCCGTGGCCAGCCAGGCACCAAACTGTTCGTTTTGCAGCGACTGTTTGCTGACGTGAATAAAGAGGGTTTCGTCGCCTTCGCAATTTACCTTCTTCATTAATGTGCGCAGCGCCTCCAGGATAACCCAGCGATCGATTTCGTGGTTCTCGTTGGAGCGGCAGGCCATGGCAATAAAGTCGGGCGTGTAGGTTTCTTTGTGTTCCGGGCGAATACCCAGCAACACCTCGTAGTGCTTGCCTTCCTCGCCGTGAAACTTCAGCAGCGGCTGAAACAGAATTTGCAGGTGGTTGTGCTTGAAGGCCTGCTTCAGCAGGTAGTTGATGTCGACCTCTTCGCCGCTGTCGGAACCTTCCGGTTCAAACAGGCCAGCTTTATTAACCACCTCGTCTTCGGCCGCCTCACTGAGTTGCTCGCGGGCTCGAATGGCTTGTTTGATGGTGTTGTCGGCACTGGTAATCAGGTCGCTAATGAGCGAAATACCAATGGTGGCCGTGATCTGCTGGCTGTGGTCGCCAAATTCGAAAATTTGTTTTTCAATTTCGCTGCACAGCTCGCTGGCCTGTTCAAGCGCCTTCTCGCCGTCGGTATTTTCAAGCAGCAGCATCAGGCGGTTGGTTTCGAAGTTGGTGGTGGCCTTGCCTTCGAATTTGCTGGCCACAAACTCAATCACGGCGTGATACAGCTCGTCGGATACGCCCAAGCCAAGCGATTCCTGTAATTTTTCAAAGCCGTCAATTTCAATGCACAGCAGGCAGGAATCCTGGCCATCCTGGTGGGCTACGCTGATGCAGGAGCCAATGTGCTGTACCAGCTTGTGGCGCGGCAGCAGGCCGCCTTCGTTTGAGCTGGCGGGCTCTTCGGCACCGCCGGCGGCGCGTTGCGCCCAGCGCGGTTCAACGCGCACCTGAAGGCAGTCTTCATCGTTATATTTAACCGCGTTCAGCTCCATCTTGATGGACTCGCCCAAGCCGTTGGGCGGGGTTACGCTGACTTCGGCGCCGTTAAAGGATTCGGGTGCTTCTGAAAACTTGCGATAGACGCCTTTGAATTCCTGCTGACCTTCTTTGTCGAGCAGGTCGATAAAGGGCATGTCCTGAATATCGTCCTGCGGCATGTCGAACAGTTCCGCAAACGCTTCGTTTACCATCAGAAACATGGAGTCGTGCACGATGGCCATGGGCAGGCGGGCAAATTGCAGCAATTGCTGGTAGCGGTTTTCGGCGGTGTAAAAGCGTCGCTGGGTATCGCGGTGCTTGGCGCGGTCCTCGCGGTTAGCGATTTCCCGGTTGACCACGGCTACCAGGCGCTGGTCTTCGTCGATGGAAACCACATCCTTGGCGCCCAGGCGAATACCCTGAGCCACCTGCCCACCCTCATGGCGAGATGAAATCAGGATAACAGGCACATCTTTGTTCAGCCGCGACAACTCCTGCAGCAGGTCGCGCGGAGTCAGGGAGGTGGAATCCATTTGCGCCAGAATGACATCAAGCGGGTTGGAGCGTATTTCGTTGGCCAGTTCCTCGCGCGAGGCTGCCTGATGAGCGCGCACGCGATAGCCGCTGTTATCCAGCACGCTGGTGAGGCGGCTGGCATCATCAAAGGAGTCGTGAGTTAACAGGACAGATATGTCTTTTAGCTCGGCCATGTACGCTTCGGCTGATTCCGCTTTTGCTGGTTATTTTCCGGTTCACCAAGCATACCCATGCAAAGCGCTTTTGGCACTAGTGTCCCTGCCCTCGAAGTTGAAAAGGTGCCTGCTTCGGGTTCTCGACGTATCACCAGATCAACGTCTTGCAAGTCTCTGATTTAAATGCCTTGCTAGATCACCACGCTCACCTCGAGAAAACCAGTGGAGGTCGGGCCGCGATCGCCATCCTGTGCTGCGGAAACAAGGAATGGCACCAGCCAGGCAAGAGCCAGAAAAAGGTATTTTTGAAGCAGTTTTTGAGTGGGCTTGGTCATAATGGACAAATAGCGGATCGAGGCGATATAGGCCAGCTAATTGCGGGAAGAAACAGGTTAAAACGCAGCTAATTCAAGTTTTCACAATAAAAACTGTTAGGCGGTGCACATTTTTACCAGATACGGGTTTTGCTGACCTCGCCGGGCTGCTCGCGCACCAGGGCAGGCAGCATGTAGCCCGACAGCGCAGCCTTCATGCCGTTGTAGATTGTTTCGGCCTCGCCCGGTGCCACTTCGAAGTGCATGGCGCCGCGCACCGGGTCGAGCAGGTGCAGGTAGTAGGGCTGAATTTGCATATCGAACAGGCGCCGGCACAGTTGTGCCTGCACCTCGGCGCTGTCGTTAACACCCTTCAGTAGCACTGCCTGGTTAAGTACCCGGATGCCAGCCTGTGAAAGTTTTGAAACCGCATCAGCCAGCGGCTCGCTCAGTTCTGCCGGGTGATTAATGTGCAGCACCATCACCGGGCTGCGCGCCAGGCGCATCCAGCTGATTAGCTCTTCGGTGATGCGCTGGGGAATAAACACGGGCAGGCGGCTGTGCACGCGAATGCGTTCAACCCGGGTTTGTTCCAGCAATTTGGTGGTGAAGCTCTGCAGCAGCCTGTCGGGCGCCGCCAGCGGGTCGCCACCGCTGAGAATCAGCTCGTCAATTTGGGGCTGGCTGCGAATGTAGGCAAATAGCTTCGGCCAGGCCTCTTTGCCGCCGTTGTGGGACGAATAGTCGAAGTGGCGCCGGAAACAGTAGCGGCAATGCATAGCGCAGGTGCCGGTGAAGGGCACCAGCAAACGGTTTTTGTACTTGTGCACCAGGCCGGGCAGGGGCGAAAAATGCGCTTCCTGAAGCGGGTCGTCCAGCGCGCCAGGCTGGGGCAAGTGTTCCTGGTTGCGCGCCAGTACCTGCAGCAAAACCGGGTCGTTGGCGTTGCCTCGCTGCATACGGCCCAGCATGGCGCGCGGTACTTTCAGCGGAAAACCGGGGTTGCAGTCGGTTGCCAGCTGCTGCGGGTCGAGGCCCAGCAGCCGGCAAAGCTCGTCGCCGCTGGTAATGCAGTCTTGCATGGCTTGCTGCCAGGATTGCTCCTGCCAGATCAGCTCGGTCTGGGGTATCATGCGCGCTTTTACTTCTGGCGAGAGTGGAGTTAATGGCTAGCTATTCTACCAACGAATTCAAGTCCGGCCTCAAGGTCATGCTGGACGGCGATCCCTGCAGCATAGTTGAGAACGAGTTTGTGAAACCCGGCAAGGGTCAGGCATTTAACAGGGTGCGCTTAAAAAACCTGAAAACCGGTCGCACCTGGGAAAAAACCTTCAAGTCGGGTGAGTCGGTGGAAGCGGCCGACGTGATGGATGTGGAGATGGACTACCTCTACAGCGATGGCGAGTTCTGGACCTTTATGGATCCCACAACCTACGACCAGAAAGCGGCCGACAAAAACGCTGTGGGCGATGCACTGCCATGGCTGAAAGAGCAAGACACCTGCGTGGTTACGCTGTGGGACGGCACTCCCCTGGCGGTTGCCCCGCCCAACCATGTCGAGCTGGAAATTGTGGAAACCGACCCGGGCGTGCGCGGTGATACGGCCCAGGGCGGAACCAAGCCTGCCAAGCTGGCTACCGGTGCAGTGGTGAAAGTACCCCTGTTTCTGGAGCAGGGTGATGTGATTCGCGTGGATACCCGCAGCGCCGAATACCTGGGTCGCGCCAAGGAATAGGGCGCCTGTTACCGGCGGGAGAGTTGCTTGCATATTGAAGCGGCGCTGCTAGCCAGGCAGCAACTGTACCGCAGGGCCCGCGACTACCTGCGCGAGCAGGATGTCCTGGAAGTAGAGACGCCGCTGTTGGGCAGCGCCGGTACCACCGACCCGCAAATCGAGTCGTTTCAACTGCGGGCCGGTGGACAAACCCGCTACCTGCAAACCTCACCCGAGTTCTTTCTGAAACGCCTGGTGGCTTCCACCGGGCGCTCAGTTTATTCGCTGGGCAAGGTATTCCGCAACGGTGAAACGGGCCGCTGGCATAACCCTGAATTCAGCATGCTCGAGTGGTACCGGGTGGGCTTCAACCTGCAGGGCATCATGCAGGACACCTGTCAGCTGGTGGCCGCCTGCCTTGGGCAGCCCGAGTTGCAAGCGCATCGGGTGAGCTATCGCGAGCTGTTCGAGCAGCATTTTTCCCTGAATCCACATCGCGCCGAACTGCCTGAGGTTGAGCCGTTGGTTCACCAATACACCAGTTACCAGGCACCCCTTGTTAGCGTAGCTGAGGGGTTACAGCTGTTGATGGATCAGGTGATCGAGCCGGGCTTCTACTCGCCCTTTACGCTGCTGTACCACTTTCCCGCCGATCAGTGCGCGCTGGCGCGGCTGACCGATTGCGAGGGCGACCCCGTAGCCGAGCGATTTGAGCTCTACGCCGGACAGTTGGAGTTGGCCAATGGCTACCACGAGCTGACCGATGCTGATGAGCAAGCGCACCGCTTTGCAAACGACCTGCAGCAACGCCAACAGGCGGGTCAGCCGCAGGTAACTGTCGACCAGGCGTTGGTGGAGGCGCTGCGTAGTGGCATGCCCGACTGCGCCGGCGTATCGGTGGGTATGGACCGACTGCTGGCCCACGCTATGCAGCTGGATGGAATACAGCCGCTGCTGCCCTTCGGCTGGTCGCAAAGCTAACTTTTTTCGGGCGGCGGTGTTCGTGCCAATACCAATGCCTGAACCTCGCCGCTGCCGGCCCGGCGCAAGCATTGCGCGGCGTTTTGCAGAGTGGCACCGGTGGTTGCCACGTCGTCGATCAGCAATATTCGTTGGCCTTCTAGCGGCCGGCAGCTGAACGCCCCATGCAGGTTTTTCAGCCGCTCGGCCCGTTTCAGTTCTTTCTGATTGGTGCGGGCACTGTTGCGTTTCAGGCAACGGCTGGCCAGGGGTGTCGCCAGATGTTTTGCTACTGGCCGCGCCAACAATTCGGCCTGGTTGAAACCGCGCCCGAGCAAACGCCGCCAGTGAAGGGGGATGGGCACAACCAGGTCGTATTGCCAGGCCGGGTCCAGCGCATGGCATAGCAGTTTGTGAAACAGGGGCAGGTAGTTCAGGTTGCTGCTGTCTTTCAGTGCGGGTATCCATTGGTCCAGTGGGCGAGCATAGCGCAGCGGAGCATAAAGCCGCTCGAGCGCACTGTTTTGCGGTAGGCAGTTGTGCCCGGTTCGCGGCCCGGATAAGGGCAGGGCGCAGCGAGGGCAAGCCCTGTTGTTCCAGGGCAGCATCTGGTAACACTGGTCGCACAGATTGCGTTGGCTGTGAACCGCCTGCTGCTTGCACCAGAGGCAGCGGCTGGGCAAATTGGAGAGGCTGCGGTCAATGCAGACTGACAGCTGTTGTTTCAAGCGGCGCATACTTCTTCCCTGAAGTGCTTGTGACGGGCAGAATAGCATGCTGATATCGAGCTTGCGGACTGAAAGAATGGCGAACAAACCAAAACTGAGCGAAGAAGACCAGGCGCGGGTGGACGAGTTTCTCAAGTCGGGCTACAACCGCACCGAGAAAAAACCCTACCGACCGCTGTTGCTGCTGTTGGTGCTCTGGATTGTGGTAACCGCCCTGGGCGCCATGGCCTACTGGTTGACCCAAAGCGCGGGTATTCTTTAGCCGATGCCCGGTTTCAGCCCAAAGCTGTTGACCTCTGCGCGGTTTTTTTACTGGTTTTTGGCGCTGGTTACGCTCTACCGCGTGCTCTCCCTGCTGCAACCCCATCTGGTGCTGTTTTACGACGAAGCCCAGTACTACCACTGGTCGCTCGATCCCGATTGGGGCTATTACTCCAAGCCGCCCATGGTTGCCTGGTTTATCTGGCTCAGTAGCCAGGTGCTTGGCCCCACCCCCTTCGCCATCAAGCTGGCATCGCCTCTGCTATACGGGGCCAGTGCTCTGCTTGTGTATGCCATGGGCTGCCAGTTGTTCCAGCGACGCACTGCGCTACTGGCCGGCTGGATTTTTTCCACCTCCACTCTGGTGGGTTACAACAGCCTATTTATTACCACCGACGCACCGCTGATTTTTTTCTGGTGCCTTACCCTGTGGGGGTTTCTGCAGGCGCTTGAACATGACCGGCTGAAGTATTGGGTGTTGGCAGGCCTGTTTTGCGGCCTGGGAATGCTCAGCAAATACACCATGGCGGCTCTGCCCGGCAGCATCTTTCTGTACCTGCTGGTGGACAGCGAACGGCGCAAGCGCCTGCACGGCGTGGGGCCCTGGCTGGCGGCCATACTGGCCGGGCTGATATTTGCCACCAATCTCTGGTGGAACTGGCAAAATGGCTTTGTCGCCTTTCGCCACACCTCGGAAATTTCAGGTGTGGGCAACGGCGTTTTCCCCGGCCGTCTGCTGGAGTTTGTAGTTGCCCAGTTTGCCGTGTTCGGACCGGTCTGGATGTATTTGCTGCTGCGCTATTTATGGGAGCAGCGAAAAAGCCTGTTTCGGCACGGCGACTGCCTGCTGCACTTCGCCAGCTTGCCGCTGCTGCTGGTTATTTGCCTGCAGGCCCTGTTCTCTCATGCCTATATCAACTGGGCGGCGCCGGCTTATGTGGGTGCCAGCCTGTTGCTGGCCAACTGGCTGCAGCAGCGCGTTGGTTTGCTTGCGATAGGCGGGCTGGTCAATCTCTGCCTGTTAAGCCTCTTCTATCACTGGCCGTTGCTGGCCGACTCGGTGGGCTTCGAGCGCAGCAAATCCTCCGACCCCTGGTTTCGTGTACTGGGTTACGACCAGGTGGGTTACCAGCTGGCCGATGCGCTGGTGCAAGAGCCGCAACTGTTGCTGGCCAGCCCCTCGCGCAAGTTACTTGCCGCCGTGGGCTACTACGCTGACCCGCTGCAGGTGCGCGGAGTGCGCTGGGAAGAAAACGCGCAAGAGGTGCAGGATTATTATGACCAGCGCTTCAACCTGGAGCTGTATCAGGGGCAGGAGCAGCAGGCTTTTCTGCTGTTGATCGAGCAAGCGGCGCCTG
>CAKZNR010000221.1 GCA_937129725.1 uncultured Cellvibrionales bacterium
AGCGGAGGTTGGCCGCGCCGGCGAAGAAGACTACTACGTCGACAATGTCAGTGTCTTCGCGGGCCCCCTCGTGGGATCCCGCGTCGGGAAGCATCGCCTCCTCGGCAGCGCGTGCCGCGCGGTCGGCCGGTCCGAGCGGCACGCGGCCACCGGAGCGGAGCCCTGCCACACCGCACCGACGGCCGGTGTATCGGCAAAACCGCCGTCCGCCACAGCGGGCGCGAGCGCGCCGCCGCCACCAAGGATTACTCGGCACGGCGAAAGGCAGCAGGCGCCGGCCGGCAAGCTGCTGGCCCAAATGGAGACTTATGCAAGATCAAATCAAGAAACCGCCTAGACGCTCGCGCCGCCGCACCGAGGGCGAAAAACTGCGCGATGCCGATAAGGTTGAGTTGATCCCGGTGCGTCCGGTTGCCGAATCCTATATTCCCAAGCCCGACTGGATTCGCATCCGAGTGGGTGCCAGCAAGGAAGTGTCGCGTATCAAAAATCTGGTGCGCGAAAACCATCTCTCCACTGTGTGCGAAGAGGCCAACTGCCCCAACCTGAACGAATGCTTCAGCGGCGGAACCGCCACCTTTATGGTGATGGGCGATATCTGCACCCGTCGCTGCCCCTTCTGCGATGTGGCCCACGGCAAACCCAAACCGCTTGATGCCGACGAGCCCGCCAACCTGGCCCGAACCGTGGCCGCCATGCAGCTGAAATACGTGGTAATCACTTCGGTAGATCGCGACGACCTGCGCGACGGCGGTGCTGCGCATTTTGCCAACTGCGTGCAAGAAGTGCGCGAGGCCTCGCCCGGCATCAAGGTGGAAATACTGACGCCGGATTTTCGGGGCCGCATGGAGCCAGCGCTGGAATCACTGGCCAGCTGTCCGCCCGACGTGTTCAACCACAACCTGGAAACGGTGCCGCGGCTTTATCTTGAAGCACGGCCGGGTGCCAACTACGAATGGTCGCTCAGGTTGTTGCAGGAATTTGGCAAGGCGCAACCGGATGTTCCTACCAAGTCGGGCCTGATGGTAGGCATGGGCGAAACCCGCGACGAGCTGTTCCAGGTAATGCGCGACTTGCGCAGCCACGGGGTCACCATGCTAACCGTGGGGCAGTATCTGCAGCCCTCTAAAGATCACCTGCCGGTGAAGCGCTATGTGCACCCTGACGAGTTTGCCGAGTACGAGGCTTTTGCTACGGAGATTGGTTTCGAGCACGCAGCCTGTGGACCGCTGGTTCGCTCAAGCTATCACGCCGACAAGCAGGCTCACGGCGAGTTCGCTGCCGGTAAACCGCTAAGCAGTTAACCCCGTTTCGACAGTTCGGTGCGCAACCAGGCCACCAGGTCGGTCCACATGCGATCGATGTGGCTGTTGTCCGGCATGATGCCGGCGTAGGGCAGCTCGATGGTAACCACCGGCGTATTCAGGTCGATACCCGCATAGTTGCCCAGCGAGCCCGGGTAAACCCCCAGTTTGCTTAGATACAGGTCGCCCAGTTTTTCTGGCGCCTCGGGTGGCCCGTCGTAATCTACAAGGTGGTAGGGCGCGTGTACCGACACAATGATGTCGGGCTGAAAGCTGGCAATGTGCTGAACCAGCCACGCCACTTCCGGTTCGCTGGCTGGCCAGGTTCCCGGAAATCGGCGGTCGTTGCGACCGGTTCGCTCAACCCAGTATTCCAGTGCCAGTTCGTCCCAGTCCGCCGAGGGAAAATTGCGGTTCAGGTCCACGCCATTCTCGTTTTGCCTTTGGGACGTTTCACGCAGCAAGCCATCGGGGTTTGCCAGGGGCAACACGTGCCAGTGGAACAGGCCGCTGTGGTGCTCGTTAAGAATGTCCATCCACTTGAACAGGATGGAAATAGAGGAGTACTCGTCGCCGTGAATACCGCCAATCAGCAGGATACGGCCCATGGGCCCGCGGTCCTCCAGTGGTGGGTACTCGCGCAGTGCCAGCGTGCGCTCCAGTACCGAAAGCGAGCCGCTGGGTTCAAGTTGCTGGCGCAGGCAATCGGCCTGGCTGACACTGCCCAGCTTTTGGCCAATTTCCAGGCAGAGCTGTTCCACCAGAGCAGGATCCAGTTCCTTCGGCGCCGGCGGTGGCCTGGTTGTCGATTTCCTGCAAGCCGGTTTCCAGAAGGCTGTCCACCGACTGCACAAACAGAATGGGGTTCAATTGGTCTGCAGGTGCCCGGTTTGTCTGCAGTTCCAGTTCAAGTAGGTTGTGGAACAGAATGCTGAACACCGGGTCTGACTGCACGTAGCTGCGCAACAGGGTGAGCGCCCGGTCTGGCTGCGAGCTTCCCAGCAGGGCAACCGCCAGATTGTTGAGGTATTCGGGCCGGTTGCTGTAGCGATCCTGCTGGCGCTCAAGCAAGGCCAGCGCGTCGGTTGCCTGGCCCTGTTGCAGTAGCTGGTTGCTCTCCGTCAGCAGTACATCCAGCTCAAGGTTGCTGCCCTGGGCCAGGCAGGTCACAGAAAACAGCAGGGCTGCTGCCAGTGTCCAGGTTGAGCGCATGGTGCAAGTGCCTGTGCGATAAATGAATTCCGCTTTATAGGCTGCATGCCCACAGGCGCAATGACTGTGGCAATTTGTTGGCATTTTGTTGCCATTGTCTGTTTACCTGCCGCGCCGGGTCAGGGAAAATACCCGCCCCCTGTAAATCAGACGCGAGAAAACAATGTCGAGTCGGCGAGAACTGGCCAACGCCATCCGTGTACTTTCCATGGACGCGGTACAGAAGGCCAATAGCGGCCACCCCGGAGCCCCCATGGGAATGGCCGACATAGCAGAAGTGCTGTGGAACGATTACCTCTCCCATAACCCCGCCAACCCCAACTGGTTCAACCGCGACCGCTTTGTGTTGTCCAACGGTCACGGCTCCATGCTGATCTACTCCCTGCTGCATCTCACCGGTTACGACCTGGATATGGACCAGCTGCGTAATTTCCGCCAGATGGGTTCACAAACACCCGGCCACCCTGAATACGGCTACACCCCGGGTGTCGAGACAACAACCGGCCCGCTGGGGCAGGGTTTGGCCAATGCCGTGGGCATGGCACTGGCCGAGAAAATTCTGGCCGACCAGTTCAATGAAAAGCGCCATCAGCTGGTTGATCACCGCACCTGGGTGTTTCTGGGTGATGGCTGCCTGATGGAAGGCATCTCCCACGAGGTGTGCTCCCTGGCTGGCACATTGGGGCTGGGTAAGTTGGTGGCCTTCTACGATGACAACGAAATCTCCATCGATGGCGATGTCAGTGGCTGGTTCACCGACAAAACCGCCAAGCGGTTCGAGGCATACGGCTGGCAAGTCATCCCCAAAGTAGACGGGCACGATGCCGGCGCCATTCGCGCCGCCATTGAAGCCGCCACGGCCGACGCCGACCGGCCCACCCTGATTTGCTGCCGCACCAAAATTGGTGCTGGCTCGCCCAACAAGGAAGGCACTGCGGCAACCCATGGCGCGCCTTTGGGCGAAGACGAAGTGGCAGCTACCCGCGAAGCCTTGCAGTGGGATCACCCGCCTTTCGAAATACCCGACGAAATCTATCAGGGTTGGAGCGCGCGTGAAAAAGGCGCCGTTCTCGAGCAGGAATGGAACCGCAAATTTGAAGCTTACGCCGAGGCTTACCCCGAGCGGGCTGCCGAATTAAAGCGCCGGCTGGCTGCAGAACTGCCTGTCGATTTCGAACATCAAGCGGCCGACCTGCTGCGCCAGTGGCAGTCGGACAGCTCCAAGGTGGCTTCGCGCAAGGCATCCCAGATGGCTATCGAGGCACTGGCACCCATGCTGCCTGAAATGGTGGGCGGCTCGGCCGACCTCACCGGCAGCAACCTGACCAATTGGAGCGGCAGCAAGGCCATCACTGCCGAAGACGCCTCTGGCAACTATGTCTATTACGGGGTTCGCGAGTTTGGCATGACCGCCATCATGAACGGCATTGCCTTGCACGGCGGTCTAATCCCCTACGGCGGTACCTTCCTTATCTTTATGGAATATGCGCGCAATGCCGTGCGCATGGCCGCCCTGATGAAGCAGCGCAACATTCTGGTGTACACCCACGATTCCATAGGCCTGGGTGAAGACGGCCCCACGCACCAGCCGGTTGAACAGCTCACGGCGCTGCGCTCCACGCCCAACCTGAATACCTGGCGCCCCTGCGACGCGGTCGAAACCCTGGTGGCCTGGATCGAGGCACTGAAGCGCATCGATGGCCCCAGTGCCCTGGCCCTGTCGCGTCAGGGTTTGCCCTGCCAGGTGCGCGAAGAGCACCAGCTGGATCAGATTGCCCGCGGCGGCTATGTATTGCGCCAGGAAGAATCTGCGCTGCAACTGATGGTTATGGCAACCGGCTCGGAGGTCGAGCTGGCCCGCGAGGCTATTGAACAATTGGCTGACGCCGGCTCCGGCGTGCGACTGGTATCCATGCCTTGCGTAGAACAATTCATGCAGCAGGATGCCGCTTACCGCGAATCGGTGTTGCCGGCTTCCTGTCGCAAGCGCATTGCGGTGGAAGCGGGCCACAGCCTGAGCTGGTATCGCCTGACTGGAACCGACGGCCTGGTGATTGGTATCGACAGCTTCGGCGAGTCTGCTCCCGGCGGCGAGCTGATGCAGCACTTCGGCTTCACCGCCGACGCGGTTGCCGGGCAAATCCGATCATTGCTGAATCAGTAGTCGCAGCGTGACCCGGGTTGCCATCAACGGCTTTGGCCGTATTGGCCGCTGCGTATTTCGTGCCCTGCAGGATTCGCGCCATAGCGGCATAGAGCTGGTTGCCATCAACGAGCTGGCGCCGCTAGATGCCATGCTGTACCTGGCAAGCTACGACTCCACCCACGGGCGTTTCCCCGGCAGGCTGGAGGCCTCCAACGACAAACTGCTGGTGAATGGCTCCGAGGTCGCCGTTTTTCACGAAGCCGACCCGGCCCAGTTACCCTGGGACGACCTGGGCATCGATCTGGTAATTGAATGCAGCGGCAACCAGGCCGACCGGCTCACCGCCCAGCAGCACCTGGATGCCGGCGCCGGCAAGCTGGTGTTTTCTCAGCCGGGCACCCCCGACCTGGACGCCACAATCGTGTACGGCGTCAATCACACCAGCCTGCAGGACGGCCAGCGCATCATTTCGGCTGCGTCCTGTACCACCAATTGCGCCGCGCCCATACTGCAGCTGCTGCAGCGCGAGCTGGGGTTGCAGTCGGTGGCAACTCGCACCCTGCACGCGGCCATGAACGACCAGCCGGTGATCGATGCTTTTCACCACCCCGACCTGCGCCGAAACCGCGCTGCGTTCGAGTCGATGATTCCGGTCGAAACCCAACTGGCACGAGGTATTCAGCGGGTATTACCCAACCTGAAAGCCGATATTCAAAGCAGTGCACTCAGGCTGCCCATTTCCGATGTTTCGGCGATGGATTTCGACCTGGTGGTGCAGCAACCGCTAGATTTTCCGGCCTTGCAAGCCCTGTTGCAGCAGGCTGCTGACACAGAGTTTTGCGGTGTAATGGGCTACACTTGGGAACCGCTGGTTAGCTGCGATTTCGTGCACGACCCGCGCAGTTTGATTATCGATATGCGCGAACTGAAACTGGCCGGCGACCGCCACATCAAGATGCTGGCCTGGTTCGACAACGAGTGGGGCTACGCCAACCGCATATTGGATGTTGCCGGGCACTGGTGCGCCGCATGATTGCCAGCACGCCCAGGCTAAAAGCTGGAAACTGACTTGACCCGAATGAACTACAAAAAAATGAGTGATATGGATTTGCAGGGCAAGCGCCTGCTGATCCGCGAAGACTTCAACGTGCCGGTGGAAAAGGGCGTGATTCGCTCCGATGCCCGCCTGCGCGCCGCGCTGCCAACCATCCGCAAAGCGCTGGATGGCGGGGCAGAGCAGGTTTCCCTGATGAGCCACCTGGGGCGCCCGGTTGAGGGTCAGCCCGATGCCGAAGCGTCACTGCAGCCGGTAGCCAACTGGCTTGCCCGCGAGCTGGGCCAGCCGGTGGTGCTTCACGCCGACCTGAATGCCCCCTTGCCCGAAGCGCGCCTGGTATTGCTTGAAAACGTGCGCTTTAACCCGGGCGAAAAGAACAACGACCCGCAACTGTCGGCAAAGTATGCCGCACTGTGCGACCTCTTTGTAATGGATGCATTTGGCACTGCCCACCGGGCCCAGGCGTCCACCCATGGCGTGGCGCTGGCCGCCGCCGATGCCTGTGCCGGCCCGCTGCTCGATACCGAGTTGCAGGCGCTGTCCAAGGCCCTGGCCGATCCGGCGCGCCCTGCGTTGGCCATCGTGGGCGGCTCAAAAGTGTCTACCAAGCTCACCGTGCTGGAAAGCCTGAGCAAGAAGGTTGATCGCCTTATTGTGGGCGGCGGCATTGCCAATACCTTCCTGCTGGCGGCTGGCAAGCCGGTGGGCAAGTCGCTGTGCGAGCCCGATCTGGTAGATACCGCCCACCGCCTGATGCAAAGTTGCGAAATTCCGCTGCCGCTCGACCTGCTCGTCGCCAAGGAATTCAGCCCGGATGCGCCGGCGCGAACCTGTCTGGCCGACCAGGTCGAGGACGACGACATGATTCTCGACATTGGCCCGCAAACCGCGGCCCTGTTTGCCGAGCAGGTGAAATCGTCTGGAACCATTTTGTGGAACGGGCCGGTTGGTGTGTTCGAGTTTGAAGCCTTTGCCGGCGGTACCCGGGCGCTTAGCCAGGCCATAGCCGAATCGGCTGCATTTTCTGTGGCCGGTGGTGGCGATACCCTGGCCGCTATCGACAAGTTCGGAATTGCCGCCGGCGTGTCTTATATTTCTACCGGCGGCGGTGCTTTCCTCGAGTTTGTCGAGGGCAAGGAATTGCCAGCCGTGGCCGCGTTGGCCCAGGCCGCTGCAAGTTAAAAAACCGATACAGGCCGGTGCCTCAATAAAGGCGCCGGTAATATTTACCCGAATCAAGGAGAAGCTACCATGCCCATGATCAGTATGCGCCAGTTGTTGGACCACGCCGCCGAACAGGGCTATGGCGTTCCCGCATTCAATGTGAACAATCTTGAGCAGGTACGCGCCATTATGATGGCGGCCGAGGCAACCCAATCGCCGGTCATTCTGCAGGCTTCTGCCGGTGCGCGAAAATACGCCGGCGCGCCTTTTCTGCGCCACCTGATTCGGGCGGCCACCGAAGAATGGCCGGATATTCCGGTGGTTATGCACCAGGATCACGGTACCAGCCCGGCGGTTTGTCAGCGCTCCATTCAGCTGGCCTTTACCAGTGTGATGATGGACGGCTCGCTGAAAGAAGACGGCAAAACTCCGGCCGACTACGACTACAACGTGGATGTCACCCGGCGCACCGTGGACATGGCTCATGCCTGTGGCGTGTCGGTTGAGGGCGAGTTGGGCTGCCTGGGATCGCTGGAAACCGGCATGGCCGGCGAAGAAGACGGCGTCGGTGCCGAGGGCACTCTCGATCACGACCAACTGCTAACCGACCCGGAAGAGGCCGCCGATTTCGTCAAAGCTACTAAAGTAGATGCCCTGGCCATCGCCTGCGGTACCAGCCACGGCGCCTACAAGTTTACCCGCCCACCCACGGGCGACATTCTGGCCATCGACCGCATCAAGGACATTCACACCCGCATTCCCGATACTCATTTGGTGATGCACGGTTCGTCGGCTGTGCCGCAAGACTGGCTGGCCATCATCAACGAATACGGCGGCGAAATTGCAGAAACCTATGGCGTTCCGGTGGAGCAGGTGCAGGAAGGCATTAAGCACGGCGTGCGCAAGGTGAATATCGACACCGATTTGCGGCTGGCCTCAACCGGCGCGATCCGGCGCTTTATGGCCCACAACCCGGCCGAATTCGACCCGCGCAAATACCTGAAAGAAACCATCACCGCCATGCGCGATATCTGTATTAACCGCTACGAGGCCTTCGGTACCGCGGGCAATGCGCCCAAAATAAAGCCCATCAGCCTGGAAGACATGTTCCAGCGCTATGAAGCTGGCGAGCTGGACCCGCGGGTTAACTAGCTCTTCTATAGTGCCAGGCACCCAAAGGGTGTCTGGCACAGCCTGGCCTCGAGCTGTCTGGTGCATCGTTGCCGAAGCGCGCTCCAACCCGAAAAAAGTGGCCGGTCCACACCGGCTGCCCTGGTGTATATCCCGGTACCGGCCCCTGTCGCAATGTGGGCACCTTCCCGCCGACCCGGTGCTGGTCCGTGACAGCCTGGTGATTGTGATGTGTGGCCGTAACCCCCTTATCTCCCTGCGCGATTCCGGTACCCGCGCGCTGTTCGACAACGAAGCTGATCTCGCCGGTGGCGGTTCTGAAACCATTGTGGCCTATATCAGTGATTTCCAGAATGGCCGAATGCCCGGTGGTACCGCAGTGGTCATAACCAACGATAACTGCCGCGTGGCCGGCGTGAGCAGCTTTACGATTCCCGATACCAACGCGCCAGGCTTTACCGAATTCGCCATTACTCTGACGCCTGACGATACTCTGGGCGAGACAGGAACAGTGACATTGACGGTTACTGCCCCGGACGAAGTGGGTGGCAATATCAATTCGGCAACCTTTACCTGTATCGACTAACCCTCGGCAGCTACAAAAACGGGCGCCCTTATGGCGCCTTTTTTTTGCCCAATCAAAACCGCGTCAGTCGTAATCCACCCGCACAATTTCGCTGCCCTTCATGGTCAGCAAAAGCGATGCGCGCTGCTGCGCAAAAATACCGTTGGTCACCACACCGGGAATCATGTTGAGGGTTTTTTCCCACAGCAGCGCGTCGCCAATTTCCAGCCCGTGCACATCCAGAATGATATTGCCGTTGTCGGTAATGCAGCCTTCTCGCGTTACCGGCTTTCCGCCCAGCTGCTGCATGGCCTGGCTAACCGGTACTTCGGCCATGGGAATTACCTCAACCGGCAGGGGGAAACCGCCCAGCGTGTCCACGCATTTAGACTCGTCGGCAATGCACACAAAGCGCCGCGCCATGCTGGCGACAATTTTTTCCCGCGTTAGCGCGGCTCCGCCGCCCTTCACCATGGCCCCGCCCGGTTCAATTTCGTCGGCGCCATCCACGTAAAAATCCATCAGGCCACTGTCGGAAAAATTCAGCAGCGGCATGCCTATCTTGCGCAACCCCTCGGCCGAAGCCTCCGAGCTGGCCACCGCGCCGGTAAAGCGGCGCACATGATCCGCCAGCATCGCAATAAAAAAGTCGGCGGTGCTACCTGTGCCCACGCCCAGCGCCGCGGGCTGGTTGCTGTTTTCCAATACAAATTCCAGCGCGGCTTTGGCAATGGCTTCTTTCTGCTGATTCTGGTCCATAGTTCCTGAGGTGGTAGCGAAAAGTGCTAACATGTTAAGTCATAACGAGAAACAGAATAAGCTCCATTTCTCCTCGCAACACAGTTAAACGGGATTCAGCATTCCATGCCGGTCGATTACCCCAAAAAAATTCTCTCCGCGCGCATCTACGACCTGGTGCGTGAAACACCGCTGGACGAGGCACCCAAGATCTCCAAACGCATTGGCAACCAGGTATTGCTGAAGCGCGAAGACCTGCAACCGGTGTTTTCCTTCAAGCTGCGCGGGGCTTACAACTGCATCCGCCAGTTAAGCGAAGCACAGAAGAAAAAGGGTGTGATTGCGGCATCGGCGGGCAACCATGCCCAGGGTGTGGCCATGAGTGCCCGCCATCTGGGCATCAAGGCAACCATTGTGATGCCGCGCACCACGCCTTCCATCAAGGTAGACGCAGTGCGCGCGCTGGGCGGCAAGGTGGTACTGCATGGCGATACCTACGACGAAGCCAGTGCGCACGCGGCGGAGCTGGTTGAAAAGCGCGGGCTGACCTATATTCACCCCTTCGACCACCCGGACGTAATTGCCGGGCAAGGCACCATTGCGGTGGAAATTCTGCGCCAATGTGCCAGCGACATCGACGCTATTTTTGTTGCCGTGGGCGGCGGTGGCCTGTGCGCGGGCGTTGCGGCCTATATCAAGTACGTGCGACCGGATATCCGCGTGATTGCGGTTGAGCCCGAGGATGCCGCCTGCCTGAAGCTGGCCATGGAGCGCGGCCGGCGCGATCGCCTCAAGCATGTGGGCCTGTTTGCCGACGGCGTTGCAGTGGCACAGATTGGCGAAAACACCTTCCCGGTGCTGAAAGACACAGTAGACGAAGTGGTTACGGTAACCACCGACGAGATCTGCGCCGCCATCAAGGACATATACGATGACACTCGCTCCATTGTCGAGCCGGCCGGTGCGCTGTCGCTTGCCGGTATCAAAAGCTACACGGCCAAAAGCGGCGAGCAGGGCAAAACCCTTGTTGGCATCAATTGCGGTGCGAACATGAACTTCGATCGTTTGCGCTACATTTCCGAGCGCACCGAAATTGGCGAGAAGCGCGAGGTGGTGCTGGCGGTAACCATTCCGGAACGCCCCGGCAGTTTCCGAAAGTTCTGTGCGGCATTGGGCAAGCGCAATATCACCGAGTTCAACTACCGCTTCAATTCGCTGGCCGAGGCGCACATTTATGTGGGCATTCAGGTTGGCGAGCCGGGCGACCGCGAAAAACTGCTGAAGGAATTGCAGGACGACGATTACGGCGTTATCGACCTCACCGACAACGAGGTGGCCAAGCTGCACATTCGACACATGGTGGGCGGCCGCTCGGCGAAGGTAGGCGACGAATTGCTGTACCGGTTCGAGTTTCCGGAGCGCCCGGGCGCGCTAACAAAATTCCTCTCAACCCTGGGCAGCAAGTGGAATATTTCCATGTTCCATTACCGTAACCACGGGGCAGCCTACGGCCGCGTGCTTTTGGGGCTGCAGGCTTCAGTGGCCGAGCGAAAACTGGTGCGCCAGTCAATGGATGAACTGGGCTACGATTTCTACGAAGAAACCGACAACCCGGCCTACCAGCTGTTTTTGAAGTAGGGGTTTAGCCTTGCGCCTGCAGGCGTTTGGAAAACAGGTGAATTGCAGAGGGCGTGACCACCGCATCCAGCGGCACGTCCCAGCTTTCGCAGGGTAGCTGTTCCGCCCGCTGGAAGTCGTAGGCCACACCCACCAGCAATGGCTTGCCCCAGCCCCCGATGTTGCCCAGCAGGCGGTCGTAATAGCCGCCTCCCTGGCCCAGCCGATTGCCCTTTAGGTCGAATGCCACCAGCGGCAGCAACACCAGGTTCAGGGTTTCCAATGGAGTGGCGCTGCCATCCGGTTCCGGAATGCCCAGGTGGTTGGCCAGCAACTCGCTGTGGGCGTTGAACTCGCACAGTTGCATCAGCCCATCTTCCCTGCTCAGCCGCGGCAAATAGGTTCTGGCACCGCGGCGCAGTGCGTGCGCCAGCACCGGTCGAATATCCAGCTCGCGGCCCTGCGGCATGTAGCCTGCAATGGTTTTGCTGCGCACATACCAGGCTTGGGTGCGAATGCGCCGGCTGGCGGCAAGCGAAAGGGCACGGCAATCGGCAGCACTTAGTGCGCTGCGTTGGCGGCGCATCTGCTGTCGAATGTCGGCTTTGCCTGGCTGCATTTAGTGGAAGATAAAAGAAAGGACCCCGGTGATGCCGCTGCCCGATGTTGTCCTTGAACCCAACGGTTCAAGGCGGAAATTCAAGCACTGCATCAGGCTTTCCGTCACGCGGACATGCTCAACAGCAGTACAGGAAGTTCCTTTGGTTTTGCTTATCGGCTCAGGGACGTATCGAACATGCGTACACCCCAGGGAAGCTAAAGTATAAAGCCTTAAGACCCGCGCGGCATATTGCCGAACTGAAACCAAGTCTTAATTTTCCCCCGGCATGGGTGTTTTTAACCCGCGGATGGCGTCGTCTATCTTGTCGCGAAGCCGGTCGATGCCGGAACCAACCAGGTCGTTGGTGGCACTGGAATTCTGTGATTTCACCAGCTCGTGGGCAATGTTCAGCCCGGCCATAATGGCAACCCGCTCAAGGCCAATTACGGCACCGCTCTGGCGGATCGTCATCATGTTGTGGTTCAGCAGCCGCGCCGACTCCAGCAGGTCTTCGCGCTCGTCGGGTTTGCAGGCTACCTGGTATTGCTTGTCCAGCAATGTGATGGTGACAGTTTGGGAGTCGCTACTCATGGGGAAATCAGTTCTCCTGCAGAGCTTTCAGGCGCTCAACCATATTTTCTACCCGCTCGCGTGCCACGTGGGTTTTCTCGATAAGGCCCGAACGCTCTTTCAGCAGCGACGCCTCACGCTCGCGCAGAGACTCGTTTTCTTGCTGCAGGTGTGCACAAAAGCCGATAAGCTCGTCTATCTTGCTTTCAAGCGACTTCAGATTTTGTTCACTCATAGGAAGACCCTTAACCAAGCCTTCACTATATGCGTAGCTGCGATAAGCGTCAATTGAGTGATTTGTCACGAAAAGCCTGTAAATGCTTGATTTCGAGACGAGTCATCACTGATAAAATGGGCAAATGAATAGAGAATATATCTGGGAGCAAACCCAACAAAAGCTGCAAGACGCCGACGCCGCCATTTCGGTGGCGGAGTATCATGGCCATCTGATTGGCCGCCATGTGGGAGGCCACGAAGTGGCCGGCAGCCTGGTGGTGCCGCTGGTGGCCGAGCTAACCGGCGCCAGCCGCGAGCAGGTGCAGGGCGAGCGCGAAGACTGGCAAGAACTGGTGGGTCACTATTTCGAAGACTTCGATTCGGCCCATTTCGGTTTTCAGCCGCTGCTGCCGCAAGACAGCCTGCCGCTGGCCGAACGGCTGGAAGGCCTGGCCATGTGGAGCACCGGCTTTCTCAATGGCATTGGCTGTGCACTCAACCAGGTACAGGCGGGCGACCTGCTTGAAAAAGACGAAACTATTGCCGACCTGGTGGAAATCAGTCAGCTCGACAGCGACGCCGAGGAAACCGACGAAAACGAAGCGCTTTATTCAGAGCTGGTGGAATTTGTGCGGTTGGCCGTACTGGATTTGCACGAAAACCTGAAACAGATGTTTTCCGAACAGCCCGACGAATCGGAGCAGGTGCATTGAACGAGCGCATCCGTAAACAGTATGGCTCGCGCCGCCGCAACCTGATGCGGCAAATGGGGCCTGACAGCATTGCCATTTTGCCCGGTGCGCGTGAGGTAATCCGCAGCCGCGATACCCATTACCCCTTCCGGCAGGATTCCAACCTGCACTACCTCTGTGGGTTTCCCGAACCCGATGCCGTGTTGGTATTGATTCCGGGCCGCAGCCAGGGCGAGTTCATTCTGTTTGTGCGCGACAAGGACAGGGCGCGCGAAATTTGGGACGGGTTTCGCGCCGGGCCCGAAGGCGCCATGCAAGACTACGACGCCGACGACGCCTTTCCCATAGGCGACATCGACGACATCTTGCCCGGGCTAATCGAGGGCCGCGACAAAATTTTCTACAGCATGGGCGCGCACCCGGATTTCGACAAAAGCCTGCTCAGCTGGATAAACCACATTCGCAGCCAAAGCCGCAGCGGCGCGCTACCGCCGGGCGAAATTATCGATCTGGAACACATGGTTCACGAGATGCGGGTAATCAAGTCGGCCGAAGAACTCAAATTGATGCGCAAGTCGGCAAAAATTTCAGCCGATGCCCATGTGCGCGCCATGCAGGTGTGCAAGCCCGGCATGTACGAGTACCAGTTGCAGGCGGCCATTGAACACGAGTTTGCCGACCGCGGCGCAACAGGGCCGGCCTATTCGTCCATTGTGGGCGGCGGCGCCAATGCCTGTGTGCTGCACTACATCGAAAACCGTGCGCCTCTGAACGAGGGCGACCTGGTGCTGATTGATGCCGGTAGCGAATACCAGGGCTATGCCGCCGATATCACGCGCACCTTTCCGGTGGGCGGCAAGTTCAGCAAAGAACAGCGCGCGCTGTACGACCTGTGCCTGGAAGCGCAGCTTGCGGCCATTGAACTGTGCCGCCCTGGCCGGCGCTTTCACGAGCCGCACGAAGCCACGGTTGAAGTGATCACCCGCGGGCTGATCAAACTGGGGCTGCTCAAGGGCACGCTGGAAAGCAACATTGAAACCGGCGCCTACCGCGACTTTTATATGCACCGCGCTGGCCACTGGTTGGGCCTGGACGTGCACGATGCCGGCGACTACAAGGTAGACGGCAGCAACAGCGAATGGCGGGAATTCGAGCCAGGCATGGTAACCACCATCGAGCCGGGCATCTATGTGCACGCCGACAACAAAAAGGTGCCCAAGGCCTGGCGAGGCATCGGCATTCGAATTGAAGACGATGTGGCCATTCGCAAGGGTGAACCGGAAGTGTTAACCCATGCCGTGCCCAAAACCGCCAGCGAAATCGAACAGCTGATGGCAGGGAGTGCGGCTTGACGCAGCGAACTATCGCCGTGGTTGGCAGCGGTATGGTGGGTTCGGCATTGGCGCTGGGCATTGCCCGGCGCGGCCTGGCCGACCGGCTGGTATGGGTGGGTGGCGAAATCCCCCGCCCCGCCGAAGCGGCCGGCCAGGATGCCAGGGTAATAGCCTGCTCCGCCGCGTCGCGCGACCTGCTGGACGAGTTGGGTGTTTGGCAGCAGTTGCCGCAAGAGCGCCTGTGCGCCTATCAAAAAATGCAGGTGTGGGAGCAGCTGGGCACCGCCGGCTTGAATTTCAGGCCGCCGGACACCGCCGAAACCCTGGGCTGGATTGTCGAAAACACGCTGCTCAACCAGTGCATTGCAGAACAACTGATTGCGATGGATACAAGGGTTGAAAGCTACCTGGGTTGCCAGGTGGTGGGCTACGAAAGCGGCGAGCAACAGCGCCTTCAGCTGGACAGCGGGGAGTGGCTCTCGGTTGATCTGGTGCTTGCCGCCGACGGCGCTTTTTCCAGCCTGCGGGAGCTTTCCGGCCAGCCAACCATTCAGCGCGATACCGGCCAGCGCTCGCTGGTTGCCCTGTTAAGCCACAGCGAACCCCACGGCCATTGTGCCTGGCAGAACTTTCTAACCACGGGCCCGGTGGCCTTTTTGCCCCTGCCCCAGTCGCAAGAGCTGCATCAGTGCGCCATAGTCTGGAGCCTCGACCGCGAGGTAGCCGACGAAGTAGAAGCGTTGGACGATAAGGCCTTTTTGCAACGATTGTCGCGTTTTGCTCCGGCCCAGTTGGGCCAGCTAACCGCCGCGGGTGGCCGCGCTGCTTTTGATATTTGCCAGCACCGCTTGCGCCAATACGGCCAGCCTGGCTTGCTGTTTGTTGGCGATGCCGCCCATCGCGTGCATCCATTGGCGGGGCAGGGTGCCAACCTGGGTTTTGCCGACGTGCGCTGCTTGCTGGGCGAGCTGCAGCGCAACCTGGAGCGCGGCGAATCGCCGGCCGGGGCAAGCCTGCTGCGGCGTTACCAGCGTCAGCGTCGCTGGCACAACGACCTCACCCTCGACCTGATGACGGCACTGCAGC
>CAKZNR010000222.1 GCA_937129725.1 uncultured Cellvibrionales bacterium
AATAGGCGACCAACACTTCCCCTAATACCCCCTACCCTTTTTGCAACCGGTTCTTTAGTCAATCAGAAAATGACAAAAGGGAACCGAATGAACTATTTACCTGAAAGGCTTTCAGCCCGACTGCTTTGCTTTACGGCAGCTACCTGCTTTGGCTTTTGCGAAAGCATCCTGGCCCAGGACGGCATCGACGAGATTTTGATACTGGGTGATTTTTCACCTGTGACACTGCTTGATGCAGACAAGAGTGTCAGTGTTATCACCGCTGACGGTATCGAGAATCGTCAGGCCAGTTTTCTTACCGAAGCTCTCGGCGCCGCGCCGAACCTGAACTATTCCAGTGGTGCCTCACGTGGCCGCTACTTTCAAATTCGTGGTATCGGCGAGCGCAGCCAGTTTATCGACCCCATCAACCCCGGCGTGGGATTGATGATCGACGGTATCGACTACAGCACCCTGGGTGCAGCAGCCAGCTTGCTGGACGTTGCCCAGGTTGAGGTATACCGCGGCCCGCAGGGCACGCTTTTTGGAGCAAATGCGCTTGCCGGCCTGATCAACCTTCAATCGAATGCCGCTACCAACGAGCGAAGCCTGGAGCTGGGGATATCGGCAGGTGACCTGTCGGGCAATCGCGGTTCTCTCGATTCCACCCGCACCAGCCTGGTAGCAAACCAGCCGCTGGCCGATCAGCTCTATGCGCGTTTTGCATTCCAGCAGAACAAGGGCGATGGTCCAATGGAAAACATCTACTTTGACCGGGACGATACCCAGAAGATTGACGAAACCACGGCGCGATTGAAGCTGCGGTGGGATACCGATCAACATACCAGCGATTTGACCCTGCTTAAACTGGATTTCGACAACGGCTACGACGCCTTTACCCTGAACAATTCGCGCCAATCCCTGGCCGATCAGCCTGGCCGGGACAGTCTGGATTCACAGGCCATATCTCTGGATAGCCGCTTCGAACTTCAGCAGCAACTGGAACTTCGACTTCTCCTGTCTGCTTCGGATGCACAGAGCGAGTACAGCTACGATGAAGACTGGACCAACCCGGATATCTGCGCCGGGCAAGCCTGTGCAGGTTGGGAGTATTCCAGCTTTGATCAATACCTGCGCGATACCCGAAACCAGACAGCCGATGTTCGTCTGCAGGGTGGCAGCGGCGACAGCCATAGCTGGGTTACCGGCATTTACCTGAAACAGCTGGAAGTAGACCTTGAGCGCAACTACAGCTTCGCAGCGCCGTTTGACAGTAAGCATCAGCAGGACAACCGCGCCCTGTATGGCGAATTGCAGCTGAACCTCTCCAGCGACTGGAAGCTTACCCTTGGCGCGCGGGTTGAGCAGTTTGAATCGGATTACCGCGACTCACTGGCACAGCGAACCAACACCGACGAAAACCTGTGGGGCGGCAATATCAGCCTTGCAAAGCAACTGGAAGAAAACGCCAGCCTTTACGCGCGAATTGCCCGCGGCTACAAATCCGGCGGAATCAATGTTGCTCGCGGCAGCAGTATCCCGCTGCAATACAAAACGGAAAACCTTCTGAATTACGAGTTGGGATACAGCAATCAGTGGAATAGCCAGCTGCAGGGAAAACTGGTGTTGTTCTACCAGGACCGACGCAATGCCCAGGTTAAACAATCTCTTGTCACCTGCCCCCCGGCTGGCGGTAGCTGCAGCTTTGACGATTTTGTCGACAATGCGGCCGAGGCTCACGGGTACGGTCTGGAGGCCGACCTGGTATGGGACGCCAACGAGCGCCTGCAGCTGGCGGCCCGGCTGGGAGTACTCGAAACAGCTTTTGATGACTACCTGAGCTTTTCCCACGTGAATGCAGTGGACAATGGCACCAGCGTCACTCCCTACGACATGTCGGGTGAGCCACTGGCGCAATCACCCAGCTACCAGCTCACACTGGAAGCGCAATGGTCGCTCAACCAGCGCAGCAGCCTGTGGGTTTCCCTGGAAGCCAAAGACAATTTTCGTTTCAGCAATCGCCATTTGGCGCAAGCGGATGCCTACCAAACACTGAATGCTCGCTGGAGCTGGCAGCAGGACAGCTGGGCATTGAGCCTTTGGGGACGCAACCTCACCGACGAGACCTACGCCACTCGCGGCTTCGGTTCGTTTCCCAACGATCCACGCGATTTCTACACCAGCCTTGGCCCCTATGTGCAACTGGGTGAGCCTCGCCACCTGGGTGTAAGCTTCAACTATTCCTTCTAATCCCGAAACTGGCCCGACTCATGGTTGGGCCAGTTCCCACACGGAGTGACCTATGCGTATATCAGTAGAAATGAGCCTGTATCCCCTGAAAGAGGACTACGCGCCCTATATTCATTCTTTTCTTGAAGCCCTGAACGCCGAGCCGGAGATCAGTGTTCGCACCAATGCGCTCAGTACGCAGGTGTATGGCGAATACGACCTGGTAATGGCCACTATTACGGCGGCACTGAAACAGCAGTTTGAAAAGGGCGCACCCCTTTCGCTGGTCAGCAAAGTTCTCAGCGTCGACCGCGAGCAATCCCACTGGAACAATAGCTAGTGGATGGTCTTTTAGGTTACCTCCTCCAGCGACCCTGGGAACTGCTGGCAGTTGCGCTAAGCATTGCCTATGTGGTGCTGGCCGCGCGCGAGCACATTGCCTGCTGGGCCTGTGCACTGGGCGCCACTGCCATCTACACACTGCTGTTCTGGCGGGTTTCTCTGCCGATGGAGTCGGCGCTCAATGCCTATTACCTGGTAATGGCCCTTTACGGCTGGCAGCAGTGGCGCCGGGGCGCACAGTCCGGGCCAATCAAAATTCACCGCTGGCAGGCCAGGCAGCATCTGGCGGCCGCGGCTGTTATTCTGCTACTCACGGTTTTTTCTGCGCTGCTACTGCAACGTTTCTTGCCGTCAGCCGCCCTGCCCTGGCTGGATTCTTTCACCACATGGGCATCTGTCGTAACCACCTGGATGGTGGCGCGCAAAGTGCTGGAAAACTGGCTTTACTGGGTCGTAATTGATGCGGTCTCTATCTACCTTTACTTGGATCGCGGTATGCACCTTACAGCGCTGCTATTTGTCGCTTACGTAATCATTGCCCTGATCGGCTGGTTTACCTGGAAAAAACACTTTGAAAACCGAATTGCCTCCACAACTGTTTGAGAAGGTCCGCCGCGAACTGGGCCTGGAGCAGCCTTTGCATTACCTGGGCCGGCTTGAAGGCGGAACACTTAACCGGCTTTATTTGCTGCAATGTGGCGAGCAACAGCTGGTAGTCAAGCAGGGGTTGCCGAACCAACCCTGCGGCAGCAGTTGGAGTGAGGAGTACCGCCTGCAGCGAATAGCAGCCGAACTTGAACTGGCGCCCCGCCTGCTGCTGCAAGACACCGCCTGCAAGCTGATGGTAATGGAACACGCCGGCCAACCAATTACTAGCCCGGTGAGCGACGGGTTGGTCCAGCAAGCCGGCAGGCTGCTGCGCACACTGCACTCTTCCCCCTGCCACCTCGAAACACGCACCTATGGAGACCTGCTGGAGCAATTGCTCGAGCAGGCGACAATAAAAGGGCTTGATCTGTCCCGGCTCGACCTTGCGGCCGGACGCCAGATCGCAGCGGTCTGGGACAAACAGCCCGGATGCTGGTGCCACCACGATCTGAGCCCCGGCAATGTCCTGGTCAAAGAAGGAAAACCCTGCCTGATTGACTGGGAGTACTCGGGCCGAGGCAACCCGGCCTTCGATCTGGCTTGTCTGGCGAATAGCTGGAAACTCGGCCAGAATCAGCTGTCGCTGTTGCTTGGCACCCACAACATGGGCGTGGACGGCGAAGCGCTGCAACTGGCTGGCAAACTGGTCAAGCTGTTCGACCAGCTCTGGTATTCGCTCTACCAGCCGGGGCGGGATAATGCCCCGCACCAGTGATAGAATCCACCGCTATGAGCAGACAACCACTCAACCTGATAGACCGCCTTTGTGATTGTGCCGATAACGCATTACGCACGCTGGCCGCACCACCGCGCGGAAACCGGCCATCGCCAGGGCAGTCTGCGGCCACCAGTAGCGAAGCTCTCAATCCAGCCCAGCGCAAGCAATCGGCCGCACTAATGCGAGTCAACCATACCGGAGAGGTTTGCGCCCAAGCGCTATACCAGGGGCAGGCATTGACGGCCAAACTACCGGGTGTTCGTGCCGAGATGGAGCAGGCAGCGCAAGAAGAAGTCGACCACCTGGCCTGGTGTCACGAACGCCTGCAACAGCTCGACAGTCGGCCGAGTGTTCTGAACCCAATTTTCTACGCGGCTTCTTTTGCGGTTGGTGCCGGCGCCGGAGCGATATCGGACCGGATTTCACTGGGGTTTGTGGCGGCTACAGAAGATCAGGTTTGTGCGCACTTACAGCGACACCTGGGTGAGTTGCCGCCAGAGGACACCGCCAGTCGCGCCATTGTCGAACAAATGCATATCGACGAAGACAGTCACCGCCAGAGCGCATTGCGTGCTGGCGGGCTGCAGTTTCCCGAACCGGTCAAAAAGACCATGACTCTAGTATCGCGGTTGATGACCGAAAGCGTCAGCCGCATTTAACCGGGCTTGCCCAACAAGAGGAGCTATCCATGACATCTGCCGCTGCAAGACACATCCTGGTCAAAGACGAAGCCACCTGCAACGACCTGAAAAACCAGATCGAGGGCGGTGCCGATTTTGCCGACCTTGCCCGTGAACACTCGCTTTGCCCCTCGGGTCGATCCGGTGGAGATCTGGGTCGCTTTGGTCCCGGCATGATGGTGCAGGAATTTGACGAGGTGGTGTTTAGCGCCGACCTGAACCAGGTTCAGGGTCCGGTGAAAACCCAGTTTGGCTACCACCTGCTGGAAGTCACCGAACGCGACTGATCCAGGTGGGCAGCAACGTCTGGTCGGTCTACATTGTGCAGACAGCCCGGAACTCCCTGTACACAGGAATAAGCCCAGACGTAAAAGCACGCATTGCCACACACAACTGTGGCAAGGGGTCGAGGAGCCTGCGCGGAGCATTGCCGGTGGAGCTGGTCTACAGCTGTGAGTTGGGCAGCCGCAGTCTGGCTCAACGAGCCGAACACAGGCTGAAAAAGCTCTCTGCAGCAAACAAACGAGCCTTGGTGAACAGCGACCCCGGGGCGGGGCAACTGATAAAACAGCTGGGCCTTGAAAGCAAAGCGGAGGAAGGTGCGCATTTAATAGTGTGGTAGAGCTGGACGGCGTGAGCCTGCTGGTCGCCCTGGCGACTTTCTGCGGCTCCATTAGCTGCCTGTTGCTCTGCGTTTACGCCTGGGGCCAACGCACCATCCCCGGCCAGCGGGAATTCAGCCTGCTATGTCTCAGTGTGAGCATATGGTGCGGCTTTGCCACCGCGGAATATCTCAGCATGGAAGAAAACCGCCGGCTTGTGTTTGGTGCACTCACTCACCTGGGCAGCCGTATACTCGAAGTGTTTCCCGATTGTCCGCCGCGGCTGATCCAGCCGGGCAACTCCAGCACACGGCAAGAGGTCAACCGGGCCGATGGGCAGGGGCACGAGGAATACCGTAGCATGGCACTGCGCTCGACCCATGGCACCGTTATTGGGCGTCAGGTACTCATTCGTGACATCACCGAGCATCGCAAGCACACCAGTTATCTGCTCGATTTGGCCAATCGCGACCCACTAACCAGCCTACTCAACCGGCGCGGCTCTTTCGCCGAACTCAACCGGCGAACCCTGGATCAGGACTTTTTCACCCTGGTGTTTGTCGATCTCAACGACTTCAAGCGGGTGAACGACGAATACGGTCATCACACGGAAGATCAGGTACTGATTGAAGTAGGCCGACGCCTCGACGAGGCATTGGCCGGCGGTGGCGTGGTTGGCCGTATTGGCGGTGACGAATTTGCACTGGTACTTGACCGCGAATCCCGCGCCACCGGTTTGCGACTTTTTGAGCGGATCGAGCAAGCCATGGAAAAGCCCATTGCGGTCGACACCCATATGCTCAATGTCAGCGCCAGTATCGGACTGGCCTGCTTCCCCGAAGACTGCGAAGACTGCGAAGACAGTGAGTCGCTGATGAGCAACGCCGATAAGCGCATGTACTGGATCAAGCGGCAGAGGCGCTCCAGCCGAAGCCGGCTATAGTCCTTCAGTGAGCCCAGCAGCCCGGGGTCTAACTAAAATTGCCTTAAATCAGTGACTGGGCTTGGCAAATGCGCAACACTCAGGCATTGCTGCTCAAATTTCCGGTGGAAAAGCCTATGGGCGATTTTCAAATTCTCGACCTGATGGAATGCACGCATCTTGCGCCACGGCTGGCACTTTGGCACCAATCCGAATGGTCTCATCTGAATCCGGGCCAAAGCCTGGAAGAACGCATGCTGAATATGCAGAGCTTCCTGCTGCACCAGACGGTGCCCACTACTCTGGTGGCGGTGGAAGACGGCGAACCCATAGGCTCGGCCGCTCTGGTGGATTGTGATATGGAGGATCGGTCAGACTGGGCTCCCTGGCTGGCTTCGGTATTCATCGCGCCTGATCATCGTAAGCAGGGAGTAGCAACGCGCCTGATTGGCGCTATCGAAAAACTGGCGGCCGATGCCGGTTACGCCAAAATCTGGTTATATACCGAAGATAAGCAATCTCTGTACCGCAAGCTGGGCTGGGTAAGCGAGGAAAAGCGCCAATACCATGGCCATTCGGTAGAATGCATGAGTAAACAGCTGCAATAGCCGGTAACCCAAGCAGTAAATGCCCTATTTCACCGTTACACAGGTGCAGTTTGCATCGTGCGCAACCTTGTGGGAAACGCTGCCCATCAGCAAACTGGAAAGGTCTCCCAACCCACGGCTGCCAATGACAATCATGTCTGCGTCAATGTCTGCAGCATAATCCACGATGGTGGTAGCTGGCTCTCCCTGACGAAGGCTTTTACCCAAATCCCGTAACCCCTGATTACGAGCGATGGCTTCGGCTTTGTCCAGAACCTTGTGGCCATACTGCTCCAGATCCTCCTGAGGCAAATCGACCGGGATCGCCAGAGTACCCATGGCAAAAATATCTTCGGTCATCAGGGGCTGGGTCACAAAGAGTAGTTCGAGACGGGCCGGATAACGCTGTGCCAGGTCCACCGCAAACTCAAGTGCTTTGCCAGACTGGTCAGAACCGTCTACCGGGCAGAGAATCTTTTTGACCATAAGAAGTTACCTCGCTGCGATGCAGTTAGCATACTAGCTCAGACCAGCATGCCATTGTTGTTCGGTATCAATTGTTGGCTAAATCGAGTTCCATCACAACCGCGTCTTCGCGACCGCCACCAGCAGCCGGATAGTAATCCCTGCGCGTGGCAATTTCGCGAAAATCAAGCTTGCGGTAAAGGTTGATTGCCGGCAGGTTACTGCGCCGAACCTCCAGCAGGCAGCGATTTGTGCTGGGGGGCAGCAAGATCAAAGCCGACTTCAGCAGGGCTTGAGCCAGCCCCTGCCCTTGCTGCTGCGGGCACACACCCAGGGCGAGCAATTCTGCTTCATCAGGCAAGATCAGGAAGGCGCAGTAGGCAGCCAGGGCTTGCTGCCGATCAACTACCCAGCAGCGGTAGTTCTCGCCCAGGCAGCGGAGCCATTGCTCCTCATTCCAGCCAGAAAAGTCCAGCCGGGACTGCAGTTTGCTCACGCCTGCAACATCGTCAGGCTTCATGGCACGAAGTTGCGGCGGGTTCAGACGGGCACCAGATCGCGGGCAAGTTGCCACAGTTGCGCCTTTAGGTAAGGCCGCTGAACCATTTCTTCCAATGCGGGGCCGAACCGAAGGCCAGAAAAGGGTGGCTCGGCAGGTTGACTCGACCCCTGCAGTAAATCCCAATCCTGCTCTGACCAGAGTACGCCTGCCTCTGCACCCAGCAGCAGTAGTACCGGCCCGTCAGAGGCTGGTTGTACCAGGTTGGCGAGCAGCATTCGCAAGGTTCGAGTCCGATTGCTCGACTTTCCGGCAAGTGGCTGCCAGCGGTCGATGCCGCTGCGCGCGGCCCTGGTGTTCAGCACCTGGCTAATGGACGCAAACAGCTGTTGATGGTCTGGCTCAAATCCGGCTTCCGATAGCCCGAAAATCACGAGCTGCTCGCTGGCACTCCAGAGATATTCACAGCCGGCATCGCGGCTCGCCTGCGCAGCAACCCTGCTGTCTGCTGCCGTTTCAATTTGCGGCACATCGGTTTCCGGCTTGTCCTGCACCACTGCAGTATCGGGTTGCAATGCAGCCTTAATTTCAACCGATGGCCGGGGCGCAGCAGGCTTTAAATCAGCTGCTTGTGAAGCCAGCTCAGGCGACTCGGTTTGCGCCGGCTCAGATCGCAACCGATAGGCCTGAATACCCATCAGTTGCAACATCTGTGCATGCGAGCTCACGATTTAGATGCCCTCGCGTTGCGGGTGCGCCCGCCCCTCAACCAAAAGCAGGTTGAGGGCGTGCAAATAGGCCTTGGCAGAAGCTTGCAGAATGTCGGTATCTGCCCCGGTTCCGTTCACGATACGCCCACTGCGTTCGAGGCGAACGCTCACCTCACCCTGGGATTCGCTACCCTGGGTAATGGCATTTACCGAATAGAGCGCCAGGTTGGAGTTTGATTCGACCAGTTTCTCTATGCCCTTGAAAATGGCATCTACCGCGCCGTCGCCCTCGCAATCGACGCTGCACTGCTCACCATCGACCTGCAATACCAGGTGCACCCTGGGCGGCTTGCCGCCACCCGTGGTTACCGCAAGATCAACCAAACGATAGCGATCTTCGGCCTTCTCCAACCGAACGTCACTTACCAGCGCCTGCAGATCTTCGTCATAAATTTCATGCTTCTTGTCTGCCAAATCCTTGAAGCGAGCAAACGCAATGTCCAGCTCTTCCTGGTTGGCGAACTGAATCCCCAGCTCATCAAATCGGGCGCGCACTGCAGCGCGCCCCGAATGCTTGCCCAGCACCAGACGATTGGCTTTCCAGCCAACGTCTTCAGCTCTCATGATCTCGTAGGTTTCGCGATGCTTGAGCACGCCATCCTGGTGAATGCCAGACTCATGGGCAAAGGCGTTGGCGCCAACAATGGCCTTGTTAGGCTGTACCGGGAAGCCGGTAATGCTGGAAACCAGTCGCGATGCTGGAACAATTTGTCGGGTATCAATGCCGGTCTCAACATCGAACAGGTCGGAGCGGGTGCGCACGGCCATCACAATTTCTTCCAGCGAAGCATTGCCTGCGCGTTCGCCCAAACCATTAATGGTGCATTCAACCTGCCGCGCACCCGCCTTAACAGCCGACAGCGAATTTGCCACAGCAAGCCCCAGGTCGTTGTGGCAATGAACCGAAAATATCGCCTTGTCCGCATTGGCGACACTGCCGATCAGGCGCCCAATCAGTTCGCCGTACTCGCCTGGCTCTCCGTAACCTACTGTATCGGGCACATTGATAGTGCGGGCACCCGCTTCAATAACCGCTTCGGTAATTCTGCACATAAAGTCGAACTCGGAACGGCTGCCATCTTCGAGTGAAAATTCCACGTCGTCGCACAGGCTTCGCGCCAGTTTGACCGACTCTACCGCACGCTCCAGCACTTGATCCGGCTGCATTTGCAGCTTGTACTTCATATGAATGGGCGAAGTGGCGATAAAGGTATGGATGCGCCCGGCATTGGCACCGGCGATAGCCTCGCCGGCGCGGCGGATATCTTTTTCCGAAGCCCGTGCAAGGCTGGCTACACGACTGTCTTTAATGTTGTCAGCCACCAGCTTGACGGCCTCGAAATCACCCTGGCTGGCAATAGCAAAACCTGCCTCGATCACATCGACACGCAATTTTTCCAGCAACCTGGCCAGACGCAATTTCTCGTCTGTGGTCATGGATGCGCCCGGGCTTTGTTCACCATCCCGCAGGGTGGTATCAAATATTACTAACTTGTCTTTGCTCATGATCTGTTCCGAATAGATATCGAAATATTAGCCTATGGCGTCCTTGGGAACACCAGCGATAACCTGATTTTTTGAAATAGAGTATCTGCCCTCAGGGCAGAAGGAACAGGTCGAGCAGAAGCCCGGCGAACGCCGTGCGGTAGGGGGCAGAAAAATTGTGAACCTGTGTTTTCATGCCTAGAATCATACACCAGAAATACA
>CAKZNR010000223.1 GCA_937129725.1 uncultured Cellvibrionales bacterium
CCATAGTCGAAGTCTTCCCCTGCATCCCTGGCATCTACTTCATCGGGCGCTTCCAGCGTTCCGTCAGCGGTACCGGAAAACAGCAGGTCGCTTGGAAGTGGCAGCACCCCGTTGCCCGGGTCGAACAGTATGCGCGACGGAGCCGGCTCGCCAGACGTTCCGGGTGTGTCGTTGATAATCAGACTAGAAGAGGTATCGGCACCGCCACAGGCCGCCAAGCCGATTGCGGCTGCCGCCAACACAGCGGTACATGCATGCTTGCGTTGAATCATTGTTTTACCCTCGAATTCTTTCATTGCTTTGTCTCCCCTCAATTGCCCAGCCTAGAAGCTGAAGCTGCCCTGAACTGCGAAAGTTCGCGGGGATTCAACAAATGTGTAGTGACCAATGCTCTGGGTCAGATTGGCCGCCAGGGGTGTGTCGTTGGCATAGGTAACCACTTCCGAGTCACCGAGGTTTTTCGCCAGCAGCGCCACTTCCCAGCCGCGCTCTTCATCGGCAAGCGCAATTCGCAGGTTAATTTTCTCGTAGCCGCTCTGCTCCATCAGCGGGTCCAGGTTTTGCGACGGGTTGTAGTCGGCACTGAACACCACGTCGAGCGTGGTTCTCAGTAACAAACTGTCGCCAATTTCGCGCGTAATATCCGCGCTCAACGAGCCCGAGAAGTCGGCCACATACTGGTTGGTCAGCCCTTCGTAATCGCAGGTTGGCACGCCGTTTTGAATGCGTTGCAACTGGGTACATTGGCCATTGGGGTAGTCCTGAAACTCGAAATCGAGCCAGGCCAGCGCACCGCTAAGAGTAAAGTTGTTCGTAACCGCCCAGCGGCCATCCAGTTCGAGGCCCTCGGCCAGTGCTTCAGCGGCGTTACCCACATTGAAGCCCAGCACACCATCGTAAATACTCACCTGCAGGTCGCGGTATTTGGTTTGGAATGCGGCCAGGTTCAACTCCACCGCACCACCGGCGAGGCGGTTTTTCAAGCCCAGTTCGACCGTACGAGATTCCTCCGAGTCGTACTCGAAAGAGCCCGCTGGCAAGTTAAAGGACAGGGACGGTGAGAAGGGGTTGGTTACCGTGGTAGGAACCGGGGGAACGTTGGAACGGGTGTCGTATCCACCCGACTTGTAGCCGCGCGACCAGTTGGCGTAAGCCAGGCTGTCATCGGTCAGGTCGTACTCAAAGGTTACCGAGGGCGCGAAATTGGATTCGTCGCGCTCACCCTCCAGATCGTGGCGAGCCACCTGCAGGATGCGGCCCAGCAAGTAATCGATGCCCATTGAACCGCCGGGAACGAGGCTATCGTCGTACGGAATTTCATTGCCTGCCGCGTCAACCACAGTAAGCCGTCGGCTGCCTTCCTTGCTTTCATCCGAGTAACGCCCACCCAGGGTGAGCCGCGCCGTGTCAGTCAAACTAATGGTGGCCTGCAAAAAGGCCGAAGTCAGGCTGGTGTCCTGCTCGAACTCACGAGGAACCGCGATATCCACAATTTGCTGCGCGGCGCCCGCCGGATAGGCCGTTCCGGCGCCGCTGGCAAATGCCGCAGGCAACACGGTATCCAGTACGTTGCCTACCACACTGTCGGGCGTGATGAAGCGATCCCGGAAGTCGAGCTCGCTGCTGTGCAGGTACACGCCAGCCAGCCATTCCACCCGCTCTCCTATGGGTGAGGCAATGCGGAACTCCTGGCTGATTTGCTCGTATTCCTCGTTCGAGCGCACAAAGAAGACGTTGGCCGAGGTGAAATCACAATCACACAGCTCTTCGTACTCGTAGTTCAGCATGGCAGTTGTTGAGCTAAGCTCGTAATCGTTGAAGCGGTAGTTCACATTCAACACCGCTTCGCCGGTTTCGTTCTCGCTGTAGTCGCCGTTGGACGAGCGCTCGAAGTCAATTTCGTTGTTCAGGATTGAAACCGGGGTTTGGTCAGCGCCGGTAAGTGTGTTGAGCGGGTTGAGAGACAGCAGGAACTGCCCCCAGCTGGCATCGCCCAGGGCCGGATTGAGTGACGGCGCATCGCCAAGTATTTCGATTTGCCGGCCGGTCACGTCAAAGGTGCCCTGACCAAGTTTAAGGCTGGCATCCAGGTCGGCATTGACATCCCAACGCAGTGTCAGGCGGGCGGTGTCTTCATCGCGCGCCGGTTCGCTGCCACCGTCGAGGTTGTCCAGGTAGCCGTCCATGTCACGCGCCCGGTAGGCCAGGCGAGCTGTCAGGTTGTCTGAAAGCGCACCATTGAGTACCAGGTCGACCACACTTTCGCCGAATTCCGGTTCGTAAAGAACAGAAATATCCGCACCGAATTCATCTTCCGGCTGCGCCGTCACAATACTGATTGCCCCGGCTACGCTGTTTTTGCCGTACAGAATATTCTGCGGACCACGCAGCACTTCCACCCGGGCCAAATCAAGGAAGGGTGCGCGAGACAGTTGCGCGCGGCCGTAGTGAACACCGTCCACATACATACCCACCGACTGCTCAAAGCCCTGGTTAATACCAGAGCCCAGCCCGCGCATGTATATGTTGGTACCGATGCCGGTTTCCGACATGGTCAGGTTGGGAACATAGGCCTGAATATCCTCGATCTTGTTGATTCCGGCCTCGCCGATTTTTTCTCCCGTCATGGCGCTTACAGACACGGAAACATCCTGTAAGCTCTCGGCTCGTTTCTGGGCCGTCACGATGATTTCTTCGAGAATAACGGGTTGAGCAACAACCCCGGTGCTGATGACGCCCAAAGAACAGGCAAGCAGCAGTTTTCGCGCAGATGCGAACGAACGATCAATCGACATTGATTACCTCCACCCAAGCAGCCAAGGCTGCAATTAAGTTTATTTTTTAGTTGTAATTACAGATGATCATAATTACGAAATGAAAAAGCAACAATTAGTTGATCCGACTTAATAAAGTTCGTTGTACTTATTGAGAGAAATGATGGATAAAAAACAACTTCGCGCCATTGGCCACAGGCTCAAGCCCGTTGTTACTCTGGGACAGAAGGGAATTACCGACTCGCTACTGGCGGAAATCGACCGCGCGTTGCGCGATCACGAACTAATAAAATTGCGCTTGGCCGTGGATGACCGCGATGCGCGCAAAGAGTTGGAGAAGTCCGTGTGTGACAGCAGCGGTGCAGAACTGATTCAGTCGGTTGGCAAAATAGCCCTGATTTTGCGGCGTAGCCCGAAGCCAAACCCCCGCACCTCGAACCTGATCAGACTGGTCGAATAGAGGCCGCCGGGGCCAATCAGATATATTCGACCAGATCGATTTCGAACTCGGTTTCGCCGGCCGGTGTGCGCACCTGCACCACCTCGCCCACTTCCTTGCCCACCATGGCTCGCGCCATGGGTGAGGTAACGGATATCTTGCCGCTTTTTACGTCGGCCTCGTCGTCACCAACAATCTGGTAGCGCGACTCCTCGTCTGTTTCCATATTGAGCAAGGTCACCGTGGCGCCAAACACCACGCGGTCACCGACGGGTAGCTTGCTGACATCGATAATTTGCGCGTTGGAAAGTTTGCCCTCGATTTCCTGAATGCGGCCTTCACAGAAACTCTGCTGCTCACGAGCGGCGTGATACTCGGCGTTTTCTTTCAAATCACCGTGCTCGCGCGCTTCGGAAATAGCCGCCACGATTCGCGGGCGATCAACCTTCTTGAGGCGATCCAACTCGTCGCGCAGCGCTTGCGCGCCTTCCAATGTCATGGGCACTCGGTTCATGAGGTCAACAGACTCGCGTGTAGATCCTGCAATGGATATACCTGGTTTTCAGCCTGGGTCATCAATGCCATCACCACAGCAGCGCCACCGGCCAGAGTGGTGGTGTAGTAGGTATTGGTTGACTCGGCACTCGATCGAATTGTGGAGGAGTCGGCAATCGCTTGTCGACCCTCTGTAGTATTAATAATCATATGGATCTGGCCGTTTTTGATCATATCCACAATGTGGGGACGCCCCTCCAATACCTTGTTGATGGCGGTCACTTCGAGCCCTTCCGCTTCAAGCGCTTTGGCACTTCCCCGCGTGGCGTAAATGCGAAAGCCGAGTGAAATCAGGTCGCGAGCCACGGGAATCAGGGGTTCTTTGTCGACATCGCGAACACTCAGGAACACATTGCCCTGGGTGGGAATGGGCGAACTGGAGCCCAGCTGTGCCTTGCGGTAGGCCTCGGCAAAGCTGGTACCAACACCCATCACTTCCCCGGTGGATTTCATTTCCGGACCCAGAATTGGGTCGACGCCGGGGAACTTATTGAAGGGGAAAACCGCCTCTTTTACATGGTAGTGCTTGGGCAGAATCTCTTTCTCGAAGCCCTGATCGGCCAGGCTTTGCCCGGCCATACAGCGGGCCGCCACCTTGGCCAGCGAGACACCAATACATTTGGAAACAAAGGGAACCGTGCGCGAGGCGCGGGGGTTAACCTCGATAACGTAAATTTCGTTGTCCTGCCAAGCCAGCTGCACATTCATCAGGCCGATCACGTTCAACTCGACGGCCATGCGGCGAACCCAGTCTTTCATGGTTTCCTGAACTTCAGCAGGCAAGCTGTAGGGAGGCAGCGAGCAGGCCGAATCACCGGAGTGCACACCCGCCTGTTCAATGTGTTGCATGACTCCGCCAATAACCACCTGCTGGCCGTCACTGACTGCATCCACATCCACCTCGACAGCCGCGCTGAGGAATCGATCGAGCAGCACGGGAGAGTCTTCGCTCACGCGCACCGCTTCGCGCATGTAGTTGCGCAGTTCCGCTTCGTTGTAAACAATTTCCATGGCTCGGCCGCCCAGCACGTAGGATGGGCGAACCACCAGCGGGTAACCGATTTCCGAGGCCTTTACGACTGCTGCGTCAGCAGAGCGAACTGTGGCATTGGGCGGTTGGCGCAGGCCCAGTTTTTCGATCATTTGCTGGAAGCGTTCGCGATCCTCGGCCCGGTCGATGGCGTCAGGAGTGGTGCCGATAATAGGCACACCCTCGGCCTCGAGCGCCCGCGCCAATTTCAGCGGTGTCTGGCCGCCAAACTGAACGATCACGCCAACCGGTTTTTCGACAGCCACGATGGCCAGCACATCCTCCAGCGTGATCACGCCGGTGATCACGCGGCGGTTGCCGGACAGCGAATACGCCTCGCTCGTGTAGTCGCTTATGTGGTTCCCGGACACCGAGACGTCCTCCGCGCTCGAGCCCGCGCCGTAATAATTCCGCCCGCCGCCCGCCCCGACGCCGTGCTCGGGCGTGCTCTCCAGCCTCTGCACGGGCTTACCGTCCGCGCCGACTTCGCCGTACGCCACGAGCAGGTGCAGGTATGAGCTCTTGAACTCGCGGAACACCTTGTCGAGGCTGGTGTCGTCGGCGACGCCGCGCACGAATCCGCCTTCGCGGTTCCCGTGGAAGGAGATCACCGCCGCGATCTCCACCTCGTCGTCCGGGTCGATCAAAATCAGGTCCTTGGTGAAGAGCATGCCCACGATGTTCTGCCGGTCAATCTCGTACACCGGGATGCGCGTGAAGCCGGATTTGTAAATGTCCATCAGCACCGCAAACGTGAGCCGCGTCGAGCTCTCCACCATGAACACCTTGTCCAGGCTCGTCATCACGTCGCGAACCCTCTTGTCCTTGTACTCCAACGCGCCAGTGAGCAAGTTGCC
>CAKZNR010000224.1 GCA_937129725.1 uncultured Cellvibrionales bacterium
ATTATGTTTGAAGTGGGGGTGCAAAACCTGTCCATGGCGTTGCTGGTGACCATGACTTTGCTGCAGCGCCCCGACCTGGCCATTGCCACGTTGGTATATGCGCTTTTTATGAAGGTGTCGGCCATGAGCCTGGTAGCCTGGATGAGGCGTCGCCAGGGCCGTTCGCAGGATGCCTTAACCGATCAGGAAATTCGCTTTTCTACCCAGTCGAGCACCGACTGATAGTCTTCTTCCAATAGCGGCCTTAGCGCCTGCACCTGTGTCGACAGATCGGCCGGCACGGCTGCACAGGTATTCAGATGGCCCAGCTTGCGCCCGGGCCGAACCGACTTGCCATACCACCAAAGTTCCACGGCGGGCACCGACAGCCAGGCCTCGTTGCGCTCGGAGCCAATCAGGTTGATCATCAGGCAGGCGCCCTTAACCTGCGCTGGCGCCAGGGGCAACCCGGCGGTAGCTCGCAGATGCCACTCAAACTGGCTGACGGAGCTGCCAGATAGCGACCAGTGACCCGAGTTGTGAACCCTTGGTGCCACTTCGTTCACCAGTAGTTTGTCGCCCACCCTGAACAGCTCCATCGCCATGACGCCGCAATAGTCCAGGTGCTTCATCAGTCGGCCCAGCATGGCTTCGGCTTCAGCCTGAAGTGCTTGCAGCCGCTCCAGTCCAACCAGCGAGGCGCGCAGAATGCCATTCAGGTGCAGATTTAGTGCCAAAGGGTAAAAGTGCATTTCACCTGAAGCATTGCGCACGCCGATAATCGACACTTCTTCATCAAAGGGAATTTTCTGTTCCGCAATGGCCGCACCCTGCCAGTCGCTCAGGTCGGTATCCGGGCTGTCCAGCCAGAGCTGGCCGCGGCCGTCATAGCCGCCGGTGCGACGTTTTAAAAGGCAGGGTGATCCCAACTGCTCGAGCAGTGATGCAACATCAGTGTCCCGCTCGAGTGATTGCCAGGGGGAGGTAGCAATTTGCAGTTCGTCCAGAGTGGCCTTCTGGCTTAGGCGGTCGGCCATCAAGCCAAACACTTTCGCATTGATAAAGTTGGGGTGCGCCGCCAGTTGCCGGGTGACGGGGGTATCCGGCCAGCGCTCGATTTCCGCTGTGACCAGGTCGCTGTCGGCCAGATCGGCAATGGGCTCGGCGTCAAAATCAACCGGCACCACCTGCAAATTCAGGGGTAGCCCGGAATAGTGAAGCATGGCGCCCAGTTGCCCGGCGCCGAGGACAAAAATTCGCGACATCAGGATCGGGGGTCGGGGTTATCCAATACGGTTTGAGTTTGCTGGTGGCGGAACTGTTGCAATTTGTCCGACAGCCCTGAGTCTTCCAGAGCGAGGATCTGTACCGCCATCAAGCCGGCATTGAATGCGCCCGCTTCGCCGATGGCCAGGGTTCCAACGGCTATGCCGCGGGGCATTTGAACGATAGACAGAAGGCTATCCTGCCCGCTCAGGGCCTTCGACTGTACCGGAACGCCCAGCACCGGAAGGGGTGTTTTCGAAGCCAGCATGCCAGGCAGGTGTGCCGCGCCGCCTGCGCCGGCAATAATAACCTTGATGCCCGCGGCTTTGGCGCCATCGGCAAACTGCATTAGCTTGTCCGGGGTGCGGTGCGCCGAAACCACTTCCACATGCGCGTCCACGCCCATCTGCTGCAGCAGATCAACGGCGGGCTTCATGGTGGGCCAATCACTTTTTGACCCCATTACCACGGCAACTTTCGCACCGGAATTGGAGCTGGTCGAAGCGGTCATTAGTTTCCTCTTGCAAATAGCGGGCGGAACGCACGGGCGTCCTAAGGCGCAATTGTTCTGGAATCAGTGGCTTATGTAAAGAGCCAGCGCCATATAAGGCGAATTGTGGGCTTAAGTTGCCCTTTTGCCGGAACTCCACTGCAATGTAGGCATCTAAAACATAGCTAACCAATAAGTAAAACCGCTGGCGCGGCGCGGTTTCGGGGCGTAGTGTAGAACGAGAAAACAACAACGGGGTGTAGTGCATGAAACGATATTTTTATGTCAGCGATGATTTGAACGAGATTGCAGCGTTTGAAAACGAACTCGAGGCCAAGGGTGTCTCGCGCGGCCAGATTCATGTGCTTAGCAACGATGAGGCCGGCGTTGCCGAGCGCAATCTCAACCAGGTTTATTCCTGGTTCAAAACCGATGTCATTAGCACCACATACAAAGGGGTGCTGGTAGGTGTTGTTCTGGCCGCAATTGTGTTGGGTATCGCCGCCAGCACCGGGCTGCCCGAAACCATTACCTGGGCGCCCTTCATCATGCTGGCTATTGTCTGTGTGGGCTTTTGTACCTGGGAAGCCGGTCTGATCGGCTCGCACTTGCCCAGCAAGCGCTTCAAACGGTTCCAGGAAATGCTGGAGCGCGGTCAACATGTGCTGATGGTAGACGCCGACAAAGCGGATATGGAGAAGCTTCACGAAGTCGTTAGCCAACACCGCAGTGTTTATGCAGCCGGTGAAGAGAAAACCGCCGACCAGTGGACTGTGGTCACCGAAAAGCGTTTTCGCCAGGTGGCTGATTGGGGGCCATGAGACTCTCACTATCCTGACAAGGCGCCAGCGGGCGTCTTTTTTGGTTGCCTGCACGGGAACCGGGTAGCAACGGTTTCCTGTATTCGCAGCCCGTCATACAATGCACCTCCCATATCAGTATCAGGAACAGCTGCACCATGGCCGATCATACCCGCCGTTATTCCAGTAAAATTGTTGACGGACCTACCAAGGCGCCCGGGCGCTCGATGTTGCGAGCCGTCGGCTTCACCGATGAAGACTTCAAAAAACCGCAGATTGGCATTGCCTCAACCTGGGCGATGGTGACGCCCTGCAATATGCATATCGACAAATTGGCAGAAGAGGCCAGAGTCGGGGCAGATGAAGCCGGCGGCAAAGGCGTGGTGTTCAATACCATCACCATATCTGACGGTATAGCCAATGGTTTCGAAGGCATGAAGTATTCACTGGTTTCGCGCGAAGTAATTGCCGATTCCATCGAAACCGTAGCCGGCTGTGAAGCATTCGATGGGCTGGTTACCATTGGCGGCTGCGACAAAAACATGCCTGGCTGCCTGATTGCCATGGCGCGGTTGAACCGCCCTTCGGTGTTTGTATACGGCGGCACCATCCAGCCAGGTAAAAATCACACCGACATTATTTCCGTGTTTGAAGCAGTTGGACAGCACGCCAAGGGTGATATCGACCTGGTGCAGCTGGAAGAAGTGGAGCGCAATGCGATTCCCGGCCCGGGTTCTTGCGGCGGCATGTATACGGCCAACACCATGGCGTCGGCGATCGAGGCGCTGGGCATGAGCATGCCCGGCAGCAGCGCGCAGGACGCGGTGTCGGAGCAAAAAATGGCCGACTGCCGCAATGCTTCCGCGGCGGTGATGAAGCTGCTGGAAAATGACATCAAGCCCAGCGATATCATGACGCGCAAGGCGTTTGAAAACGCCATCACGGTGATTATCACTCTGGGTGGTTCCACCAACGGCGTGTTGCACCTGTTGGCCATGGCCAACGCCATGGGTGTCGATCTGTCGATTGATGACTTCACTGAAATCGGCAAGCGCGTGCCGCTTCTGGCAGATTTGCGCCCTTCCGGCCATTACATGATGAGTGAGCTGGTGGCCATTGGTGGCATTCAGCCGCTGATGAAGCGCTTGCTGGATGCTGGCCTGTTGCACGGTGACTGCCTGACAGTTACTGGCAAAACCCTGGCGGAGAACCTTGCCGACGTAGAGGATTATCCGGCCGATCAGCAGATCATTCGAAGCCTCGACAACCCCATTAAGGCCGACAGCCATTTGCGCATTCTTCGCGGCAACCTGGCACCGGAAGGCGCTGTGGCCAAAATCACCGGCAAAGAAGGCGAACAATTCACTGGTGTGGCCAAGGTGTATGACTCCGAGCCGGAAAGCTATCAGGCCATTCTGAATGGCGATGTGGTTGCCGGCGATGTGGTGGTGATTCGCTACGAAGGCCCAAAGGGTGGCCCGGGCATGCAGGAAATGCTGAGCCCCACCTCTGCCATTATGGGCCGCGGCCTGGGCGATGATGTGGCGCTTATGACCGACGGGCGATTCTCCGGCGGAAGCCATGGTTTTGTGGTCGGCCACGTGTCGCCGGAAGCTGCCGATGGCGGCCCTATCGCGCTGGTGCAAAACGGTGACCGCATTACCATCGACGCCATTACCAACCAGATCAGCCTGCACCTTGACGAGGCCGAACTTGAGCGCCGCCGGGCCGAATGGAAAGCACCCGAGCCGCGTTACAAGCGCGGGGTGTTGGCCAAGTACGCCAAGCTGGTGGGGTCGGCTTCTGAGGGCGCGGTAACAGACGCCTGAGCCGCTTAAATGCGCGTAAAGATGGCGGCGGATGGTGCAATTCCGCTTCATCTATCGCCATACTGACCCCTGTGCCAGGTTCGAATGAATGGAGGGAGGGCCTGTCCACTTTTGTGGGCCGGGCCATAGCCAGATGACGCAAAGCGCAAATCGCAGCCTCGAGCTGGTATTGCTGGGGATTTTTACCCTTCTGCCGCTGTTTTTGCTCGCATTGGTGTTGCGACTGGATGCCATGCCCGGGCAGGTGCTCGCGCTGGCGCACATCGCCGACCTCGACTTTGCCCTGGCCTTTCGCTTTGACGGCCTCAGCCTTCTGTTCGCAGGCCTGATCACCTTTATTGGGTTCCTTATTCAGCTCTACTCCCTGGGCTACATGGCCGGCAAGCCGGGGCGCTTGTTGTTCCACCTCTATCTCACGCTCTTCATGCTTTCCATGTTGGGCCTGGTGATGGCCGAAAACCTGGTTTTGCTTTTTATATTCTGGGAACTGACCACCCTGACATCCTTTCTGTTAATTGGTTTTACCCATGAGCAGTTTGTGGCCCGGCGCAATGCGGTGCAGGCGGCGGTGGTTACTGGGGCTGGCGGTCTGTGTTTGCTGGCCGCGGCAGTACTGCTGGGGCAAATGGCCGGCACCTATCAACTGTCAGGCATTCTGGTTCAGGGGTCGGCCTTGCTGGATGACCCCCTGGCAGTACCCTGCCTGCTACTTATTTTGCTGGCCGCCTTTACCAAGTCGGCACAGTTTCCCTTTCATTTCTGGTTGCCAGGTGCCATGGCGGCACCTACCCCTGTAAGTGCCTATCTGCACTCGGCCACCATGGTGAAGGCCGGTATCTATTTGCTGGCGCGCATGTCGCCGGTGTTTTCCGAAATGGATTTGTGGTTCTGGTCGCTGGCAATTGCCGGGGGAGTTACGGCCTTGTGGACCGCCTTGATGGCGCTGCGACAAACCGACCTGAAATTAATGCTGGCCTACAGCACCAATACCATTCTGGGGGCGCTTACCCTGCTGCTGGCCACCGGGCATAAGTACGCCATGGTGGCGGCCATGCTGTTGATTGTGGCGCATGCCTTTTACAAGGCTTCGCTGTTCATGGTGATTGGCAACATCGACAAGGCAACCGGCACTCGCGAATACGGCAAGCTTGCCGGGTTGGGCACCGGCATGGTGATTACTCTGGGTTGTGCGGTAATTGCCGGTTTGTCCAAAGCCGGGTTTCCGCCCACTTTCGGGTTTCTCAGCAAGGAATACATCTACAAGGCAGGCTTTGAGCTGGGCTGGCTTTTCCTGCTGGTGCTGTTTCTGGCCAATGCCATTATGGTGTGTCTGGCGGCGGTGATTGTGCACCGTCCCTTCCTGTCCCGCGCTAACGAGACCCATGCCAAGGCCAAGCCGATCGAGCACATCTGGGTGCTCTGGATGGCGCCACTGATATTGGCAATTGGCGGAATACTGGTGCCCTTTCTGCTGCTGGGCTGGGTGGAAGAACGCCTGGTAACGCCTGCCTTTTTTGCGGCTGCGCCGGGCATGGAAGAGGTTCATCTGCACCTGTGGGAAGGCTTTTCACCGGCGCTGTTGCTCAGCCTGGCCACCCTGGCTACCGGGTTATTAATGGCCTGGGTGTACGAGCATGTAAGTCGGGGTGTGCACAGCTCGACCCACCGCTTGCCCGTTGCCAGCGAAGTGTATTTTTCCCTTATGACCGGTATTCGCAAGCTTTCCTCTCTGATTACCGACAACTTGCAGCATGGTCGCCTGACTGGCTACCTGCTTACCTTCCTGGGCGCCCTCTCGTTGATGGTGTCCTACGCCGTGTGGTCGTCCGGGCACCTGCCCGACTTCTCGCCGCTGGCTAATATCAGCTATGTCTACTGGAGTCTGGCCGCTCTGCTGGTAATGTCTGTGGTGGTGGTTATTCGCTCGAACTCGCGCCTGCTGTGCGTTTGTGCGTTGGGTATTTTTGGTTTTATTACCACCCTGATGTACATGCTTTACTCGGCGCCGGATGTGGCCAAAACCCAGCTATTGGTAGAAACCCTGCTGATTGTGTTTTTGGCAATTATTATGCGGCGCATGCCCCCGCTGCGGTCGGGCCCGCGGCACGGCCCCGGGCGGCGCGCAGTTAACCTGGCGGTGGCTTGCCTGCTGGGTGGGTCTGTCACGGTGGCGCTGTTGGTGGTCACTTCCTTGCCCTTCAACAGCCAGGTGCCCGACTTTTATGCGGCGCAATCCTACGTATCGGCTCATGGTCGCAACGTGGTGAATGTCATCCTGGTAGATTTTCGGGCGTTCGATACCCTGGGTGAGGCGTTGGTTGTGGTGGTAGCCGGGTTGGCGGCCTGGGCTCTGCTACGAACCGGTACCAGTGGGGCGAAGAAATGAACCTGCTTATCCTTAAAACTGCCTCGCACATGGTGTCTGGCCTGATGCTGGTGTTCTCGGTATTCCTGCTGCTGCGCGGTCATCACGAAGCTGGCGGCGGCTTTATCGGTGCACTGATTGCCGTGATTGGTTTTGGTTTGTTGATGATCGCCGAGTCGCCGGCTTACGTGCGGCGCCGCCTGCGGTTTCCGCCCGAGGCCATTGCCCTGTTTGGGCTTGCCCTTTGCCTTCTGTCGGGCCTTGTCGGGCCGCTGTTTGGCTACCCCTTCCTGACCGGGGTTTGGTGGAAAGACATTTTGCCGCTGGGCACGCCGCTTTTCTTTGATATCGGCGTCTACCTGGCTGTGATTGGCGCCGTGCTCACCATTCTGTTGGCACTGGACGAGGAGCTGGACTAGTGGAAGCGCTCTGGGCCATCGTGATCGGCATCATTATCGCCGGCGGCATCTACCTGATGCTCGAGCGGCATATTTTGCGCTTCTTGTTTGGCCTGATGCTGGTCAGCAATGCGGTCAACCTGGCCATTCTCACGGCTGGTCGCATGACGGTTGGTGCTCCGGTGTTAATCGAGGCGGGCGAGTACCTGCCCACCCCCGGTTATGCCAACCCCATTCCCCAAGCGCTGATATTAACTGCCATTGTCATCGGCTTTGGCTTGCTCATTTTTGTCATGGTGCTGGCTCACCGGCTTTTCCGCGAACGCAAAACCACCGACGTGGACGATATGCAGGATTCCGATTCGGGAGGTGATGAATGTCATCTTCGCTGACAAGCCTGTTGCTGGTGTTGCCGGTGTTGCTGCCACTGGTCAGTTCGCTGCTGATTTTCTCCTGTGGCAAACACCACCGCCTGGCCAACAACCTGCTGCCGTTGTTCGCCCTACTGCACCTCGTGGTGGCTGTGGCGCTGGTAGTGCAGGTGGAGCAGCTTGGTCCGGTTTCGGTAAACCTGGGCAACTGGCCGGCGCCTTTTGCCATTAGCTTTATTGCCGACAGGCTCAGTTCGATTCTGGTACTGACCACTTCGCTGGTGGCATTGCTGGTAATGATTACCGCGCGGCACGATCTGGCCGACCAACCCAACTATTTGCTGCATCTGGTGGGCATGAATGTGCTGGTTGCCGGTGTGTGTGGCGCATTCATGACGGGCGATCTGTTTAACCTTTACGTCTGGTTTGAAGTGATTCTGATTGGCTCCTTCGTGTTGATGACTCTGGACAGCGATCGCAATCGCATCGAGGGCGCCACCAAGTATGTGGCGCTTAACCTGGTCTCTACGCTTGTATTTCTTTTGGCTATCGGTTTGCTATACGGTGCGACGGGCGCGCTCAACCTGGCCGATCTGCATACGCGCGCCAGCGAGTTGCCCGTTGAATACCGCCTACTGATTGCCTCGCTGTTTATGTTCGGCTTTGCCATCAAGGCCGCTGTATTTCCGCTGTACAGCTGGCTGCCCGCCTCCTATCACCTGCTGCCTGGCGCCACTGCGGCCCTGTTTGCGGCGCTGCCCACCAAGGTGGGTATTTATGCCATGTTGCGCTTTTTCAGCCTGGTAATGCCGCTGCCCGAAACGGGGTTGCAGCCGGTACTGGCCTGGTTGGCGGCTCTCACCATGCTGGTTGGCGTGGCCGGTGCTCTGGCGCAGCCGGACGTGCGCCGAAAGATGTCGTTTCTGATTATTGCCAGTATCGGCTACCTGGTGATGGGCATCGCCATATTTACGCCCCTGTCCATTACCGGAACAATTTTTTATCTGGTGCACGCCATGGTGCTGAAGGCCTTGCTGCTGCTGGTGGCGGCGCGGATGAACAGCCTCTATGGCCACGATGATTTCGAAAACATGGGCGGGCTGGCCAAAGCCCAGCCACTGCTGGCGGTTTGCTTTCTGATCGCCATATTCTCGATGGCGGGGTTTCCACCTTTTTCCGGTTTCTGGGGCAAGTTTATTCTGGTGCGCGCCGGTATCGAGGCAGGTTATGGCGCTCTGGTGGGTGTGGCACTGTTGGTTGGCCTGCTTACCCTTTTCGCCCTGCTGCGAATCTGGACTCGCGCCTTCTGGCGGACTGCCGAGGGTGACGGCCCCGACACAGACATCGACTGGAATTACGACGGGCCAATATTGGTGCTTACCCTGATAAGCCTGGCTCTGGGTTTATATATGGTACCGCTGTACGAGTGGGCCGCCGGCGCCAACCTGTTGAACCCGACAGATTACGTCGATGCCCTGCTGGGGGCGTCCAGATGAGCTATTTCACCATGAACCTGCTGCTGGCCGTGGGCTGGATGTTGCTGGTGGGTCACTACAGCGGCTGGAACTTCTTCGCCGGTTTTTTGATCGGGTTTGTCACCCTTTGGCTGACCCAGCCTTTCCGCGAGGAAAGTCGTTATTTCTCCCGCTTTCGTGCCGCCTTTTCCCTGTTCTTTTACTTTATTTGGGAACTGCTGTTGTCTACCGCGCGGGTGGTGATCGACGTGCTCACCGTGCACAACCTAAGCGAGCCGGATATTTTGCTGGTGCCGCTGGATGCCAAAACAGACCTTGAAGTCACCATTTTGGCCAACCTGGTATCACTGACGCCTGGCACCCTGTCGCTGGATGTAACTCCCGGCAATACTCATCTGGTCATTCATGCCATGTTTGCCAAGGATCCCGACAAAATCATTCGCGATGTGAAGCAGGGAATGGAGCGGCGTTTATTGGAGGCGATGCGTGACTGATTTACTGGCCTTTTCTATTCAGGCGGCCTACATCGGCCTGCTGCTGAGCATTTTTATGACAGGCGTGCGCCTGGTAATCGGGCCTACCCTGGCCGACCGGGTGGTGTCACTGGACCTGCTGGCCTTCCTGGTGATTGCCTATATCGCAGTGCACTCAATCGATACTGGCGTAAAGAGCTACCTCGATATCGCCATTACCCTGGGCCTCGTGGCTTTTCTGGGCACCATTGCCTTTGGCCGCTACATTATGCGGGTAGAGGAAGACCGCCGCAGGAAGCGGGCGTTGGAAGAGGGGCAGGAGCTACCATGATCGAGTTGCTGGTTTCGATAATTCTGTTGCTGGGTACCGCCCTGGTTTTGATTGCGGCGCTGGGCCTGATGCGCATGCCCGACCTGTATATCCGAATGCACGCTTCCACCAAGGCGGGCACGGTGGGCCTGGGGCTAATATTGCTGGCGGTAGCGGTGTACTACCCCGACGTAACGGTGCTGTCGCGCGTGTTGGGTACGCTGTTCTTTATTTTTCTTACCGCGCCGGTGGCGGCCCATGTGATTGGCAAAGCCATGCTGGATGCAGGTTACCCCTATTTTCGCGGCGAAAAGGCCGGCAGCGTCAGGTCGGGCGAAAGCGCTCGCGCCGACGAAGAAAGCTAGGCCGGCATGACCCGCTGAACGGCCGGGCGTTGCAGGCAGCGCTGCCAGTAGGCGTCCACTGCCGGCAAGTCGGATATACCCACCATCTCTCCCGCCTCGTAAAAGCCAAACAGGGTGTTAATCCAGGGAAATACCGCCATATCGGCAATGCTGTAGCCGCTGCCCAGCAGGTAGTCTTGCCCGGTCAATCGCTTTTCCAGCACCGACAGCAAGCGTTTGGTTTCATCCAGGTAGCGGTTCAGCGCATAGGGGTCGGTGGTTTCGTCACGGGCAAATTTGTGGAAGTGGCCGAACTGGCCAAACATGGGGCCAACGCCGCCCATCTGGAACATCAACCACTGAATGCATTGGTAGCGCTCGGCGGCCCCGGAAGGAACAAAGCGGCCGGTTTTCTCTGCCAGGTAAAGCAGTATGGCGCCGCTTTCGAACAGGGCAATGGGCTCGCCGCCCGGGCCGTCCGGATCGATCATGGCGGGTATTTTATTGTTCGGACTAATGCTCAGGAATTCCGGAGTGAACTGGTTCTGGCTGGAAAATTCCACCCTCTGCTCTTCCCAGGGCAGCTCCATCTCTTCCAGCGCAATGGACACCTTCAACCCGTTCGGGGTTGGCAGGTAATACAGCTGGATGCGATCGGGGTGGCGAGCTGGTCACTTCCGGGTTATTTC
>CAKZNR010000225.1 GCA_937129725.1 uncultured Cellvibrionales bacterium
GCCTGCTCCGTGAGGCGCTCTGCAAGGTACAGTGGCGAGGGTCGCCCGACATAGTTGGTCAGGTCGTCTTGGAACTGACGCACAAACTCGGGATCGTCCTTCAGCTCGGCGTATATCTTTTGCAGCTCGTCTAGCGCGTGAATCAGGGTTTCCGCTACGTAGCGCCCGCCGTACGGCCCAAAACGACCGCTTGCATCGGGCATAGAGCTAAAGGGTGGGTACTGCATTTCTAGTGATTCTGTCATTACTGCCTGGGCTATCCGTTGGATTGGTCTGCGAGCCTGACCTGCTCGAGAAAGGCGCGCATTCTATCAGCATCCTTGACGCCGGGAACACTCTCTATACTGCTGCTAACATCTACCGCGTAAGGCTGCACTTGAGCGATGGCCTGAGCCAAATTATCCGGGCCCAGCCCGCCAGCCAGAATGATGGGTTGATCCACCTCGGGCAGCAGTGACCAGTCGAATGAGGTACCTGTGCCACCGTGACTTTGCGCGTTGAAGGCATCCACCAGAAACCCCCTTGCTAAAGGGTGTGCGCTTACCGCGTGCAACAGGCGTTCGCTGTCCCGCATTCTTACCGCCTTGATATAGGGGACCCCGAAAGACTGACAAAAATCAGCCTCTTCTTCCCCGTGAAACTGCAACAAGCCCAGGGGAACCTGGGTGAGAACAGACTCCACTTGCTGCGCCGTCGGGTTTACAAACAAACCAACCGGTGTGACAAAAGCCGGCATATGAACACAGAGTTCAGCCGCCTGACTGGCTTCCACAGCCCGTTTGCTGCCGGCATAAAATACCAGTCCGATCGCATCTACACCCATGGACACGGCCAGCTTAACGTCCTCTGCGCGACGCAACCCACAAAATTTTACCCGTGTTCTCATGCGCTTCATTCCTGCAATAGTGGAAGGCTGCCACCCTCGGGCAACCGATACTTTGCCGGGTATTCTACCCGCCACAGGTAGAGCCCGTCAGGCGCCGCCGTTGCGGGCGCCAGCCGTCTATCTTTCGCCTGTAACAACTTCTGGAAAGCTTTCTCGGTCAAACTCGAGCGCCCAACCTCCAGCAATGCCCCCGCCAGATTGCGCACCATGTGCAACAAAAAGGCATTGGCCTGAACGCGTAATTCAATCAGGCCGGAGCCATGATCTATCACTCGCGCATCCGACAGGTTCCGGAAGGGCGAATTGCTTTGGCAGCCTGCGCCCCGAAAACTGGAGAAGTCCATCTCGCCAAGACAATGTGAAAAGGCTGATTGCATGGCATCCAAATCCAGAGACTCGTCTCTGATGTGGGTCACCATGCCCGCCAGATGCGCTGAACGAACCGGGCGCATCAGAAAAAAATAACGATAAGTGCGTGACAAGGCAGAGAATCGGGCGTGGAATTCCTCATCAACCGGCACCACCCAGTTCAGGGCGATGTCATCCGGAAGGCAGGAATTTGCTCCGAGCAACCAGTTGTGAGGCTTGCGCGCCACCCTGCTGTCGAAATGAACAATTTGCCCAAGACCGTGCACGCCGGTGTCGGTGCGACCGGCGCATTGAACCTGTACCGGATGATCGGCAACAGATGTGAGGGCTGTTTCAACCCTGGCTTGCACACTTGGGCTGTGAACCTGTCGCTGCCAGCCGCTGTAGGCGCGGCCGCAATACTCTACACAGGCCGCCCAGCGCTGTCCGGTGTCGGATTCCAAGGCGCCGGGCGATCGATCAGGATTCGAGTCGGCCGCGCAATTCGGCGACACGGTCGGCGTACTTTTCGCCGCCCTCGTTTTCAATCTCGCTTAACAGCTCTGATGCACCCGAGCTATCGCCCATCTCGATATAGGCTTCGGCCAACTCGAGCTTGGTTTCGCACTCGTCAGCCGTATCGCCCTCAACATCAGACGAAAACTCGTCGTCAAGTTCAGAGTCAAAGCCCTGCAGCAGCGAATCGAATTCGTCATCATGCAGATCACTTTCAGCTGCCAGGTCAGCAGTGGTGGTTGTGCTGGTGGCGCTATCAACTCCCTCTTCTGGAGAGTCTTCTGCATTTTCAACAGAATCAAGCAGCGCCTCCAGATC
>CAKZNR010000226.1 GCA_937129725.1 uncultured Cellvibrionales bacterium
GTTCGCCTTTTCTTCTTTGCCGTGCAGCGGCTTGGCCTGCGCCTGGCTGTTGCCCTGGGCCAGCTTCGCCAGCGCGGCGGCAACCCGGCTAATATCTGCTTCGTTTTCTGCGCAAAATCGGCCAACCTGCTCTTCAAAGAAGTCGAGTTCGCCCTGTTCCAGCGTTTCGCCGATGCGCTGAAAAAACTTGTCCATTCGTTTTTCGTTCACCTGCTTGTGGCTGGGCAGGTCCATTATTTCGATGCGTTGGCGGGTGGCTCGCTCAATGGCGGCCAGCAAGCGGCGCTCGCGTGGCGCGACAAACAGTATGGCATCGCCTTCGCGACCGGCCCGTCCGGTTCGCCCGATGCGGTGCACGTAAGCTTCGGTATCGTAGGGAATGTCGTAGTTCACCACATGGCTGATGCGCTCTACATCCAGCCCGCGGGCCGCCACGTCGGTGGCCACCAGAATATCCAGGCGGCCTTTTTTAAGCGCGTCTACGGTGCGCTCGCGCTGATTCTGTGCAATATCGCCATTCAGGGCCGAGGCAGCAAAGCCCCGAGCACTCAGTTTATCGGCAAGTTCCACGGTGGAAGTTTTGGTGCGCACGAAGATAATCATGGCATCAAAGTCTTCCACTTCCAGTATGCGGGTAAGCGCGTCCAGCTTGTTGGTGCCCTTGACCGGCCAGAACCGCTGTCGAATGGTTTCGGCGGTGGTCACCTTCATCTGGATAGTGACTTGCTTTGGATCGTTCAGGTAGGTGGTAGCAATGCGTCGAATTTCTTTCGGCATGGTGGCTGAGAAAAGTGCGACCTGGCGTTGCTCCGGGGTGCGTTCAAGAACCCATTCGACGTCGTCGATAAAGCCCATGCGCAGCATTTCGTCGGCCTCGTCCAGTACCAGCGCCTGAAGCTTGTCCAGCTTAAGGGTACCCTTGCGCATATGGTCCATAACCCGGCCAGGTGTGCCAACTACAACCTGCACACCGCGTTTGAGTGCGCGTATCTGTGAGCCGTATTCCGAGCCGCCGTAGATGGGCAACACGTGAAAATCTTTCAGGCCAGAAGCATAGGTTTGAAACGCCTCGGCTACCTGAATGGCGAGCTCCCGGGTGGGAGCCAGCACCAGTACCTGTACATCGCGACTTTTTGCATCAATGCGGCTTAAAAGGGGTAGCGCAAAGGCTGCTGTTTTTCCGGTTCCGGTTTGCGCCTGACCCAGTACATCCAGCCCTTGAAGCAACAGGGGAATAGTTTGAGCCTGGATAGGCGTTGGCGTTTCGTAACCCACCTTTTGAATGGTGGAAAACACATCGGGAGCGAGGTTGAAGTCGGCAAAAGTGGTGGTATCGGTCATTGAATTTCGCTTGCTGCTGCCGTCAGATGAGGCAGGGAAGGGGTAAAGGGCGCGTACTGTACTCTTTTCCGGGCGTGATTGCACCGCTTCGTGATGGATGGGGCGGGGCGGACAGGCGCCCCCGGGTAGCCTAAACTGCTTATTTAGGATAATAGTATCTATCCACTTGAAAAGGGCGTATGATCGAACACAGCTAGAAAAGTATGTGATTTATAACCTTCCGTTCGTAGTTTTACTTGTATTACCTCGTCCTGCAGTTTCTAAGTTTTACGCGTTTTTCCAGCAAGATCCGCCTCATTTGAGGCTCTACCAACAAACTGAATATTTCAGGATTTATTATGTCAGAGAAAGTAACTGGAACCGTTAAGTGGTTCAACGAATCGAAAGGTTTTGGCTTCATCGAGCGCGAAGGCGGCCCCGATGTATTTGCACACTTCAGTGCTATTGCCAGCACCGGCTTCCGTACCCTTAATGAAGGCCAACAAGTTGAGTTCACCGTAACTCAAGGCCAGAAAGGTCCGCAAGCAGAGAACATTGTTGCGCTGTAAATAGCAGCCAATAATTGAAAAGGGCGATGCCGAAAGGTGTCGCCTTTTTTTATGTCTGTTTGGGGCTGGATAGTCCAACGACCTTCAGCGGCTGCGCCGGATAAAGGGTTGAGCCCGACGAGCTGCGAGTCAGGGCTGGATTTGACTCGGCACATCCATGTGCCTCGGGGCTTTGCCCCGCGCTAAAGCGCGCCCAAATTGGCTTTCCTGCCAATTTGTTATCACCGCGCGGTTGCCTCCCGCGCTATGCCCCTTCGGGCTTCGCGAAGCTTTGCTTCGCTCGTTGGCCATTGCTGTCGCAATGGCTGAACCGGTTGGTTCTGCACCATAACCCTCGCGGCCAATAAAAAACCCGCCACAGGGGCGGGTTTTGTATTGGTAGCGGGGGCTGGATTTGACTCGCGCCATCCCTGGCGCTCGGCCCTGCGGGCTCGCCTTCGGCGCTCCAAAACGGCTCCTTGCCGTTTTGTGAACCAACTTCGTTGCTTCAAACCGACTCCGTCGGCCAACAAAAAAGGCCCCTCAATGAGGGGCCTTTCATGTTGGTAGCGGGGGCTGGATTTGAACCAACGACCTTCGGGTTATGAGCCCGACGAGCTACCAGACTGCTCCACCCCGCAATAGTTCTGTGTTTCTCGAGTCCGACATCTGGTTTGTCGGACTCAGCCGAAGGTCGTATAACTCCCTTCGGCTCTTTTGGGTTTGGGAGCCCGGCTATCTGCCAGACTGCTCCACCCCGCAATAGTTCTGTTCACTTGTCTTTCGACTGACGGGCCGCTTTCTGGCTGGGCGATCCATCGTGAGGGCGCGCATTATAGGAAGTGGAGCAGGGGCGGTCAATGGCTGTTTCAATAAAGCCGACATATTTTCGCAAGATAGAAAAAAGGCACCCGAAGGTGCCTTTTCATAAGCTTCTATGAGGCACTTCAGGCTTTCTGGAAAACCAGGCAGGCATTGGTTCCGCCAAAGCCAAAACTGTTGCTCATAACGCGCTGAACGGGCTTGTCGATCGATTCACGCAAGATGTTCATGCCCTCGGCATCCGGGTCCAGTTCGGTAATATTAGCCGATCCGGCCAGGAAGCCCTTGTCCATCATAATCAGGCTAAACACCGCCTCGTGAACACCTGCCGCGCCCAGGCTATGGCCTGAAAGCGCTTTGGTCGAGCTGATGTAGGGCACGTCGCTTCCAAATACTTCCTTGATGGCGCGAAGTTCGGCGGTATCACCTACCGGTGTGCTGGTGCCGTGGGTATTGATGTAGTCGATGTCGCCATCAAGGGTCGCCATGGCCTGCTTCATGCAGCGAATGGCGCCTTCGCCAGACGGCGCCACCATGTCGTAGCCATCCGAGGTGGCGCCATAGCCAACAATTTCGGCATAAATTTTCGCACCGCGGGCTACCGCGTGGTCCCAGTCTTCCAGCACAAGGCAGCCAGACCCAGAGGAGATAACGAAGCCGTCGCGGGTTGAATCGTAGGGGCGAGACGCCGTTTCCGGAGTGTCGTTGTACTTGGACGACAGTGCACCCATGGCGTCGAAGGCGCCAGTCAGGTTCCAGTGTGATTCTTCACCGCCACCGGCAAATACGATGTCTTGCTTGCCGCTTTGAATCAGTTCAACGCCATTGCCAATACAGTGTGAGCTGGTGGCACAGGCGGAGCTGATGGAATAGTTAACGCCTTTGATTTTGAAAGGAGTTGCCAGGCAGGCCGACACGGTACTGCCCATAATCTGGGTGACCCGGTATGGACCTGCGCGCTTCACACCCTTTTCGCGGATGATATCGGCGCATTCCACCTGACTTTCGCAGCTGGTGCCGCCAGAGCCCATAATGATGCCGGTCTTTTCGTTCGACACCATGTCTTCACTGAGGCCCGAGTCCTGGATGGCGCGATCCATGGCAATGTAGGCGTATGCTGCAGCATCGCCCATGAAGCGCAGAATTTTGCGGTCGATATGTTCTTTGGTATCGATATCGATTTTGCCGGCGATCTGGCTGCGATAGCCGTAATGCACCTGGTCTTCGTTTACCGCAATACCAGATTTTAGGTCCCGAAGGGATGCTTCTACGCTTTTCAGGTCGTTCCCAAGGCAGGAAACCACACCCATCCCTGTAACAGCTACTCTTCTCATGCTTTACCTTGCGTACTTATTGGAGAGTTCAGATGGCCAAGAATATCAGATTGCGTCGTCTTCTGCGGAGAATAGCCCCACACGAAGACCCTTGGCTGCGTAGATGATTCCCTGCTCGGTTTCCACCGTGCCGTCACCAATACCCATAACCAGGCCGCGCGCAATCACGCGCGAGTAATCAATTCGGTAAGTAATTTTCTTGCAGTCGGGCATTACCTGACCGGTAAATTTCACCTCGCCCACGCCCAGGGCACGCCCCCGACCGGGGTGGCCAAGCCAACCGAGGTAGAAACCCACCATCTGCCACAGAGCATCTAGCCCCAGACAGCCGGGCATAACCGGATCACCGGGAAAGTGGCACTTGAAGAACCACTGGTCGGGGTTCACGTCCATTTCGGCCACAAGGTGCCCCTTGCCGTATTTGCCGCCGTCTTTGCTGATTTCGAGAATACGGTCGACCATCAGCATTTCTTTCACGGGTAGCTGCGGTCGGCCTTCGCCAAATACAAGTCCGGTGGGGTGCTGGCGAATTTCTTCGTCGCTGTACGAATTCTGTGTGGCAGGTTTAATCGGGAGGTCCATCAAAGGCACTGTTTGCAAAAGAGGTGGGCAT
>CAKZNR010000227.1 GCA_937129725.1 uncultured Cellvibrionales bacterium
ACCGGTATGGCCATGGGTATATGGGGTGCGTTTATGCCATTCGGCACCGCGCTTGTCTTGCTGCTGGCACCTGTTGCTATCTTCCTTATGGATTGGCGACTGATATGGTGGTTTGCTGCCGCGGTCACACTGGGTACCGCTGCAATAGCCTTCCTGTATCTGCCCACCGCACCCACTAACTCTTCTTCAAGCAATCTCTGGCACGATTTGAAGTTGGTAATGCAACGACATAGCATACTGCTGGCCGGGGTTTGCTTTTGTATATATGCGGCCTGCTACCTAGCGGTACTCAGCTTTTTTCCAATCTGGCTGCCCGAAACCCGAAATGTTCCCGTGGCACTGGCATCTGCACTCGGCGCACTCTATGCCGCGAGTAATATCAGCGGCAATCTGACTGCAGGGCACCTGATTCGCAAAGGTGTTGCACCGCACCTTTTAATCCGCATCGGTGCCGCCAGCATGGCGGCTATGGCCGTACTAATGTTTCTTTCCGGCGCGCCGCTATGGGTGGTTTTGATTTGTTCCATGCTGTTTTCTGGTGCCGGGGGCCTGATACCTGCCAGCTGCTTTTCACTCATCGGTAAGCGCTCGCCTTCACCAGCGCTGATTGGCGTTTGTACCGGCGTAGTATGGCAATTCGTGTTTTTGGGGCAGTGGCTTGGGCCGCCTGCACTTGCGGCCACCGTAGATCACTTTGGAAGCTGGAATGCTGCGCCAATAATGCTGGTTTCTATCTGCACGCTTTCATTGGTCGCCAGTTTTGCCATAGGGCGGGCGTTGAAGGCAGGCCGCTAGTTAGTTGTATCGATCTGATTCATGCGCTCGCGACCATAGTCCTGAGCAGCCTGCCAGTTGCCCGACTCTTCACTGATCTGTTCCAGCGCCTGCAACAGCTCGGGTGAGTCACCATTGCGGTGACGCCATTTTTCGAGCTGTGTTGCCTGTCGCTCGCGATCAACATCCGGTATCGATACATAGTCTTTCAAAAGTTCCGGCTGCCAGCGCGCGTGCAATGACTCGCGCAGCATTTTTTCGGCTTCCTCACTTTCGCCCACGCGAACCAGTGCGGCCACCAGATCTTCCACAATCAGTGCGTCTTCACGCAACCCGGGCGGCATGACCAGGCGAATACGATCCAGTCCTTGGGCATCGAGTCGCCGGTCTGACAAGCGGCTCATAAATACCCGATGATCCAGCGACTCGATACTGGACCCCAATTCGCTCAAGCCACGCAGACCCGGGGCAATCTGATCGTAGGCTTTCCAGTCGCGGCGTTTTTCGGCGATCAACAGCGGCAAGGTTCCCAGTTGGGCTTCCTTAATACCCACCCTGCGTGCCTCGGCACAATACTCCTGCGCCTCTTCCAGTCGGTTCAGGTGGAACATCACCCGCGCGCGCAGCAAACGCACAGGGCCATCCAGCTCCCTCTCATGAGCTGGCATGTTGTTGAGTATGTTCAGCGCGCGATCGAACTGACCTGCCTCAATGGCCGAACGGCACGCCAGCAGCCGGTCAAGATTGGCGTCCTGATCGATATTGGCAGCGCGTAAAAAATGCTCCTTGGCGTTTTTGGGCCGGCCAGAAATGAGTTCAAGAATACCCTTGCGCTGCCGGTTTGCCGCCCGGCTTTTACGCAGGCGGGCGAATAGCCTGCCGCCCAGCACCTGGTCGACAAAAAACATCAGGCCGTTCAGCAGCCACAGAAATACCACCAGCATAAACAGGCCGGTGAGCAACTGAACCTGCACTACCCACTCGCCCACGCGAAACATCACGAAGGACTGGGTGCCGGCATACCAGTAGCCCAGCGCACCCAGGGCAAAGAAAAATACAATAAACAGCAGCAGGCGCTTCAAGGCTAGTCTCCCGCCTGCTCGGCGAGGGCCAGGGCATCTTCCATGGCCTGCAGAGAGTCGTCCAGGTCGAGGCTGGTTCGATTCAGGCTTACCGCAGCCAGGTTGTCCAGTTCATCCAGCAGAAGCTGCCTGCCCGAGGTTGCTTCGTAGTGTTGCTGTACCAGCTGAGCCACGCTGGCAAGGCTTTGCTGGTAGAGGTTCTGGTTGCCGGAAAGCAAGGCCGACAGTGCCTGTGTACTGAGCAGCCCCACCTGAGCCCGAATAGCCGATTCGCTGGCATTGTCCAGCATCCACTGGCTGGTCTCGTCAGCCCGCCGCACCAATAACACCTCGGCGAGTGAAGCTTTCAGCCAGGCCAGAGACCGGGCCCAGAAGCCCTGCTGCGCCATTTCCTCAGCGGGCCTGGGTTGTTCCCCAAAAGCAAAGCCTGGCGCGCTTTGCAACGGCTGGTCGGCCAAGCGGCGTGCCACCGCCGAAATTTGCAAATACAGCCCCTGGGTATCCACCTCTCCGGCCGCGCGAAGCTGCGAAATGTCTTCGATCAAAACCGCCCGGGTATCGGTGTAGCGAGCCTGCCCGGTATCGCGCAGCATTCCGTTGGCCTGTTCCAGCAGCGCAATCGCGGTGGCAACGTCGCCGGCGATGCGAACCCGCTGATCGGCAAGACGCACCAGGTAGCGCGCCTCTGCCACCTGCCAGCGCTCGTTGCTGTAGCCCTGATTTTCGTCCAGTCGCGCCTCGAAACGCGCCATTTGACCCTGCTGATCCTGAATCACATCGGTCAGTGTTTGTTGCAGGTTTTGCTGATTGCGCTGGAGTTGACCGATTGCGCCGGCCAGTTCGGCAATCTGCTGCTGATTGTTATCGAGGGTTTGCCGCGCTGTTTCGATGGCCGACCGGGCCTCGGAGAGAGTATCGCGCGAGTAATACCAAGCCGCAAATACAAGTGCCAGAAACACCAGCGCTACCAGTAACTTGCCAACACCGCCCCTACCCGGGACCTTGGCTGGTTTGGATGCACCAGATGACGCTGGAGCAGCAGTTTGATCGGGCTTCTCGGCGGGTTTCGAAGGCGACCCGGAAGCGGCGGATGCAGCCGATTTTTTGTCACTTCCGGTTTGTGCGGACCCGGATGCTGCTTCGTCCTTGCCCTCAACCTTGTCGCTCATCTATTGATACCCCGGTTATTCACTGTGAACAAGCTTACGCCATCATAAAGCATTTAGCCGCGCGGGAGTCCAGAAAGGAACTGAAGCAATGTCGCTTCGCTGGCGTCTTCCAACAGCAACAGGTTGCAGTATTCCAACTGGCGGGCCCGGGACAACACCCGAGGCGAAGGCACCAGAAGCGCAATATCGCGCCAACTCTCGAGGCCGGCCTGAGTCAGGGCGCAATCGAAAAGCTCCAGGGTATCGCCGCTCATCAGACTGATGTAGTCGGGTTGCCAGTTGTCTGCCAACTGGCCCAATGCTTCAGCAGCCCCTTCCAGGGGCTGGCGCCGGTAGCAGTAAAGCGAATCTACTGCGGCGCCGCGCTCGGTCAACCAATTCTGTATTTGCTCGCGACCCTCTGTACCGCAAACTACCCAGGTATGGCCCTGCTGCAGCTCATCACCACAATGTTGCAGCAGCTCTTCCGAACGAAAACCACCCCCCGGCAGCTGCACTTGCAAGCCGGCAGATTGCAATGCCACCGCCGTTGCCGGGCCTATGGCGAATAGCTTTGTTTGCCACTGCTGCAATAAGGGCTGCAGTATTTCGATAGAGCAGGCCACCGCATTGGCACTGACAAATACCACCCGGTCAGGCTTTGTCGACGGCAACTCGAAATCGACAGGCTCAATGCGGAACAGTGGCAAGCTGCGGGCTTGTACTCCCTGCTGCTGCAACTTTGCAACCAGCTCCGCAGCCGGTTGCACCGGGCGCGTTACCAGAACTCGTGGGCTACTGCTGCTCATGTACCCGGGCCAGAATCGGGCCTGCGCCCTGCTCCAGCAATGATTTGGCCACTTGAATTCCCACCGCTTCGGCATCGCCCTGCGCACCACTGGCACTGGCACGCAGCACCGGTTCTCCGCTGATGTCCGCTACCAGGCCCTGAAGCTCGAGCTGCCCCTGGTTCAGGGTGGCGTGGCAGGCTATGGGCACCTGGCAGGAACCGTTCAGGTAGCGGTTCATGGCCCGCTCGGCCAATACGCGGGCGGCGGTTTCTTCATGATGAAGGGGTTGCAGCAACGTGCGAAGCTCGCTGTCATCGCTGCGAATTTCAATGCCCACGGCACCCTGGCCACCTGCCGGCAGGGAAAGCTCCACAGGCAAGTACTGGGCAATTCGGTCACGCATTTCCAGCCGCAACAAACCTGCTGCCGCCAGCACAATGGCGTCGAACTCGCCCTCATCCAGTTTGCGAAGGCGCGTGTTTACATTGCCGCGCAGGGGAATCACCTGCAGATCCGGGCGAACTGCCAACAGCTGGCTTTGCCGCCGCAGGCTCGAGGTACCCAGCCGCGCACCCTGTGGCAGCTGCTCGAAGCTGTCGTAATGGTTTGACACAAAGGCATCGCGCGGGTCTTCGCGCTCGCAAATAACCACCAGCTCCAAACCGCCAGGCAACTCCATAGGAACATCTTTCATGGAATGCACGGCCAGGTCGGCGTCGCCGCGAAGCATGGCGTCTTCCAGCTCTTTTACGAACAGCCCCTTGCCACCCACCTTGGCCAGAGGTGTTTGCAGCCATTGGTCTGCGCGGGTGGTCATACCCAGCAGCTCTACCGGCAGCCCGGGATGGAATCGACGCAACTCGGCGGCAACAAACTCGGCCTGCCACAGAGCCAGCGGGCTCTCTCGGGTGGCAATTTTCAACTCACGCATTCAGCACTCCTTTTTGGCAGGCGCATGTTACCAGAGCGGCGCCATAAATCAGTGACCCGAGGGCGGGCATTAATCTGTCCATAGCAGCCACAACCTGACCTATACTCTTTTTCCAATGCAATTTTCGAAACCCGTTTGAGGCGGGATAGATGCCATGGCAAAAATCCTGATCTCGGCGTTTGAGCCCTTTGGCGGGGAGTCCGTTAACGCCTCCGCGAATTTGCTGGAACAACTGCAGCAACAAAAGCTGGACAATCATCAGTTGGTGCCGCTGCTGCTGCCGGTTGAAGGCTTCAGCGCGCCGGAAAAGCTGCTGCAAGCCTGGCAGGCAACGCGCCCCGACTACCTGCTGATGCTGGGCGAGGCCGGCGGTCGTGCCCATATCACACCCGAGCGAATCGCGGTAAACCTGGATGACTTCCCTATTGAGGACAATGCGGGCAATCAGCCTCGCGACAAGCCGGTGGTAGCGGGTGCAGCGGCGGCCTACTTCTCTACCCTTCCGGTTCGCGAGATGGTGCAACAGATGCAGGCGGCCGGAGTACCGGCCGAACTCTCCAACAGCGCCGGGCTGTATGTTTGCAACCGGGTTTTCTACTGCGCGATGCACTATCTGCACAGCAGGGGGGCAACCACCCGGGCAGGCTTTATGCACCTGCCCTGGCTGCCCGAACAGGTGGCAAACAAACCAGCCGGTACCGCCAGCATGGAAGCGCCACTGCAGCTGAAGGGCATTCTTGCGGCAATTGCCGCACTGACCTGACACAGGGTCGTTTTTGCATCGACATTCGGGTTACGCACCAATTCCCGCTATAATCGCGCCCCTTTTTAGCCATACCGACATCTGTACTGCCATGAGCAACGAAAACAAGGAAAACAAACTCTGGGGCGGGCGCTTCAGCGAGCCCACCGACGCTTTTGTGGAGCGCTTTACCGCCAGCGAAGCCTTCGACCGACGCATGGCGGCCCAGGATATTCGCGGCTCTCTGGCCCATGCCCGCATGCTGCAGGCACAGGGCGTTATTGGCAGTGAAGACCTGGCTGCCATTGAGCAGGGTCTGGCTGCAGTAGCAGAGGATATCGAGTCGGGCCAGTTCCAGTGGTCGGTTAGCCTTGAAGACGTGCACATGAACATTGAAGCCGCGCTGACTGCCAAAATTGGTGACGCCGGCAAGCGACTGCATACCGGGCGATCGCGCAACGACCAGGTGGCTACCGACATTCGCCTCTGGCTGCGCGATGCCATCGACGCGATCGCCGCGGAAATGACGCGGCTGCAGCAGGGCATTGTCACTCTGGCCGATCAGCACGCCGGTTTGATCATGCCTGGCTTTACCCATTTGCAAGCGGCACAGCCAGTCACCTTTGGCCATCACCTGCTGGCCTGGAACGAAATGGTCGAGCGCGATTATTCGCGCTTGATGGATTGTCGTGCGCGCATGAATCGCTGCCCGCTGGGCTCGGCCGCCCTGGCGGGCAACCTGGCGACGCTTTCGCGCATCGTCTTGCCGCTATGGCATGACCGGCAAAGCGATTGCAGGTTGGTGGGATCAAAGAAGGTGGCCCGATCGGTCCAGGGCACGATGTGGTCCACATCGGTGGCGGCCGTGATCACACCACGGCCCTCGCACGCCTTGCACAGCGGCGCGCCTTCGAGCTGCTGGCGGCGCAGGGCCTGCCAGGCCGCCCACTTATACCAACGGCGGCCGGGGCTGGGCTTGCGGCGCAGCTCGCGCCGCTTCATGGCCCGGGACTTGGCGGCCGGCGCGTGAGCGGCGCAATGCGACACCCCGGCCGCCACCACCTGGCCGCAGCCGGGATGGTTGCAAGGCTTGGCCAGGCGCCGGGCGCCGGCCATGCTCAGGCGGCCCCGGCTGCGGCGGCCTCGGCCACCGGCTGCTTGCGCACGCGGCGGCCACGAACGGCACCAGCGCCACCGGCCACGCCCTTGGCGATGGGGGCGCGGGGTTTGGCGGGCGGCTTGGGCGCGGACTTGGCGGCGGCTTCGATCGGGGTCACGTTGCCCTCGGCCGGCTTGTCCAGCTCCAGGCTGTATTGGCTCACGACCTCCAGCAGGGCGGCCTCGGCCACGTCGTCCGCCTCGGTGCGGGCGCGCTGTTCGATCAGGCGCATGATGGCTTTGGGATTGAGGCCGAGGCGCTTGGCTGATTTCCTTTGCCGGGTGATGTCACGACGGGCGGCCGAGATTTGGCCCTGGAGCTGGGCAATCTCCTGGCGTTGCTCCTCAATCGCGGTCACCACGCCCGCCAAGCGCTGCCGCTGGTCATCGGTCATCAAAGGCAGATCAGACAAAACCAAAACCCCTTAGCCAAAAGAAAAGGGACCGGCTGGCGCCGGCCCCTTGACCTGTTCCCGTTTCGGCTACTGGAGCTGCGCGCTGTCGCACTTCTCCGAGCCTGCGTTAACGCTAGCTCAACCTGGGGTAGGTTTGTCAAGCGTTTTTGCGCCCGTTCGTTGAGGCCTCGGCAGGTGCTCAATCACCACCCCCAGACCCTCCTTGAGCAACAAAACGGCGGCGAGCCACGTTTTCTCACGTGGAGAAACGCCAGTGGTTTGTCCGTTACTATTTCAAGCATGTTTGGCATAGCAGAACCGAC
>CAKZNR010000228.1 GCA_937129725.1 uncultured Cellvibrionales bacterium
CCCGCGGCTACCACGGTTCTGCCTATGTGCGTAACGCACACCATGTGTCGGCGCCACCAGACGCGGGGCCGGTGGGGAAATGGCGGCTGCAATTCGAACAATGGCTGATTGAACAGCCAGGCCTGGATTACTCGGACCTGTTACTGGCACTCGGAATAGGCGAGCAACGCCACATGAGTGATGCTCGTTGGCGACAACTGGAGCAATGGGGGCTTATCCACCTGATGGTGATATCGGGGCTACATGTGGGGTTTGCCGCTCTTCTGGGGCAGCGATTGTGCGCACCTCTGGCGCGCCTGGCGGTTATGGCGGGTGCTCCCGCCTCATCGACAGACTGGGCTGCGTTGGCCGGGCTCTGCCTGGCGAGCTTCTATGCGGCTCTGGCGGGTTTTACCTTGCCCACGCAGCGCGCGTTGCTTGCAGTTTTCGCCTGGTATCTGATGGTTTGGATGCGTTGGAGGTTGTCACCGCTAACTCTCTTTTGCTGGGTTTTGGTTTTTGTACTGATGAGCAATCCCGGGTTGGTGATGCAGCAGAGCCTGTGGATGTCATTTGGTGCAGTCGGCGTGCTGATTCTTTCGATGGAGGGGGTAAAAGCCCCGGCTCCGTGGCTGCTGCTGCGAGTGCAGCTTGCACTGCTGCTGGCTTTTTCGGCATTGCTTCTGCTACTTGGGAAACCGGTTTATCCGATGGGGGCACTTTACAACCTGGTGGCAGTACCTGTGGCGGGATTGCTACTGGTACCACTGCTTCTTGTCAGTATTTTGTTGCAGGGGTTGGCTCCGGTTATCGCTGCCTTTGGTGTGCAGCTAGTGGATTGGGGGTTGGGTTGGCTGTTTGAGCTGTTCGCCCTTTTGTCGCTGGGGCGGCCATTGCGGGTAAACCCCTCCAATACGTCTGCAATCCAGGCGATAGGGCTATTAGGTGGAAGCCTGATGCTGCTCTGGTTGCGACGCCCCCTGTTGTTGCTTCCCTGGTTTGTTTCACTACTAACCCTTTGGCGGCCAGCTGCATCTTCACCGGTCTCCCTGTCGTTGCATCTGTTCGACGTAGGGCAGGGCACAGCCATTTTGCTGCAGCAGCCGGGCTATGCCTTGCTCTATGATGCCGGCCCCTCCTATCCATCGGGCTTTGATGCGGGCGCCGATATTCTGGTGCCCTGGATGGAAGCCAGGGGTATTCGACTGGATGCCCTTGTTATTAGCCACAGCGACCGCGACCACATAGGCGGATACCAAGCCGTACATCGTCAAATGGAACCGGCAATTGAGCTGGGTGGGCCGGGTATTGGCCTGTCTGCCAATGCCCGCCCCTGCCTTGCGGGGCAATCATGGCGCTGGCGCGACGTAAGCTACCGGGTGCTTTATCCCGAGCCGGGATCCAGCGGCACAGATAACAACCTTTCTTGTGTTTTGCTGGTGCAGTGGCGCGAACTGAGTGTTTTGCTCACGGGCGATATCGAGGCAGAGGTAGAAGCGGCACTTATCGAGAAAATTAGCCATCCGGTAGAGTGGCTATTGGTGCCTCATCACGGCAGTCGCACCAGTTCGACGGCTGAATTCGTGCGTGTTCTGAAGCCATCAACGGCAGTGGTTACTGCGGGCTGGGGTAATTCCTATGGGCACCCGGTGGCCGAAGTACTTCAACGCTATGAAGACATCGGAGCAAAGCTCGAATCTACCGCGCTGGCTGGTATGCTGGAATTTTACTGGTATAAAAATGGCAGCGCGCCCAGTTTGGTTCGCGCTCGCAATCAACAACCATTCTGGTGGATGAGTCTGGAAGAAGAGCTGATATGCTCCGTGGAGAACAAATGCGGCAGACGTTATGACCGATAAGAACAATCCGACCCGTCAGGATTCAACTCAACCTCGCTACCAGTTATGGGACAGCACGCGCGGTGTGGCTATCCTGCTGATGGTTGTATTCCACTTCTGCTACGACCTGCGCTATTTTGGTCTGGTTGACTGGAACGTACCCAACGGTCCCGGTTGGTGGCAGTTCCGCTATGTCATTTTGACGCTCTTTATCGGAACCGCCGGGGTAAGTTTTGGCCTTGCGCACTCGGTGCAGGGATACCGCTGGAAGTCCTTTCTGCGACGCCAATTGTTGCTGGGTACCAGTGCACTTGCGATCACCCTGGGTTCACTCTTCATGTTTCCGCTGGCCTGGATTTACTTTGGTATTCTGCATTTTCTGTTTTTGGCTGGGTTTCTCTGTCTGCCGCTGGTGGGGCGCCCCAATACCAGTCTGGTGTTGGGTTTGGCGATTCTGGTGCTTTACGCACAGGGTTTGCTAAGCCCGGTCTGGCCATTTGCCTATATCGAAGGTTACCTGCCGCGCTACACGGAAGACTTTGTGCCCCTGGCACCCTGGCTCGGTGTCTGTTACCTGGGTTTGGCAGCGGGACATTATGGCCAATTTATTCGTTCCAAGTTTGGTGATCCGGGTTTACCTCTGCTCACCCTGGCCGGTCGCCACAGCCTGGCAATCTACCTGTTGCACCAGCCACTTCTGTTTGCCCTGATCTGGGCTTTTTTGCAGCTGGGCGACGCAAGCTGAAAGGGCTGATTTTTCTGGCTTTTTGTGCCGCTTTCGGTACATTTTTCTGCTAAAATCCAGCGTATTGCGGAAGCTTGATTGCCCGGGCTCACGGAAGGCCAAAACAGGGTAGAAATTTGCGTACTGCTCGGCAGGTGTGGCGACTGGCCTTATCTATCGATTAAGCGGTGAATGGCGGTGTTATCAGGGGGTAGCGGGGCGGTGCCCTAACCCTGTAAGCCCCGGTGTTCTGCGCAGCGACGACAGCCTCCCCCGAAACATAAAAAATAATCAGATCCCCGTGATCTGGCCGATCAAGAGGACCCGACAGCCAATGGCTGATCTAGCGAAAGAAGTTTTCTCTGTAAATATCGAAGAAGAGTTACAGCAGTCCTACCTCGACTACGCGATGAGTGTAATCGTGGGGCGGGCCCTGCCGGATGTGCGCGATGGGCTTAAACCGGTGCATCGCCGCGTTCTGCATGCAATGAACGAGCTCAGCAACAGCTGGAATCGGCCCTACAAGAAGTCTGCCCGGGTGGTGGGCGACGTGATTGGTAAATATCACCCGCACGGTGACTCGGCGGTTTACGAAACCATTGTCCGTATGGCGCAACCTTTTTCCATGCGCTATCTGCTGGTGGACGGCCAGGGCAACTTTGGTTCTATCGATGGCGACAGTGCAGCAGCCATGCGTTACACCGAGATTCGCATGCAGCGCATCGCCCAGGAAATGCTGGCCGATCTGGACAAAAACACGGTGGATTTCGTCGAGAACTACGACGGCACCGAGCATATTCCCGATGTCTTGCCAACCAAGGTTCCCAGCCTGCTGGTCAATGGTTCTTCCGGTATTGCCGTGGGCATGGCAACCAATATCCCTCCGCACAACCTGCGGGAGGTGATCAACGGCTGTTTGGCCATGATGGATAACCCGGATATCGATATTGATGGCCTGATGGAGCACATTCCGGGCCCGGATTTCCCCACAGCAGCTATTATCAACGGCAGGGCAGGTATTCACAGCGCTTACCACACGGGTCGTGGGCGCATTTATGTGCGTGCGCGCGCCGAAGTAATTGAAGACGAAAAAAGCGGCCGCGAAACCATTATTGTTCACGAGATTCCGTACCAGGTGAACAAGGCGAGGCTGATCGAAAAGATTGCCGAGCTGGTGAAGGAAAAGAAACTCGAGGGCATATCCGAGTTGCGCGACGAGTCGGACAAAGACGGCCTGCGCATTGTGATCGAACTCAAGCGTGGCGAGTCGGGCGAGGTGGTGCTTAACAACCTCTACGCCCAGACCCAGATGGAAAATGTCTTTGGCATCAATATGGTTGCCCTGGCCGATGGCCAGCCGCAGACACTGAATCTGAAGCAGCTGCTCGACTATTTCATCAAACATCGACGCGAAGTGGTGACACGTCGCACCCTGTTCCTGTTGCGCAAGGCGCGGGACCGGGCTCATGTGCTGGAAGGCTTGACCATTGCCATTTCCAATATCGATCCGGTTATCGAGTTGATTCGCAAGAGTGAAACGCCAGCTGAAGCCAAAGAATCTCTGGTTTCGATCGGCTGGGACCCGCAAGCGGTGTCCGGCATGCTGGCGCGCACTGGCGCCGAGGCCTCGAGGCCGGAAGGTTTGGCGCCGCAGTTTGGTATGCGCGATGGCGAATACTTTCTCTCGCCCGAACAGGCCCAGGCGATTCTGGATCTGCGGCTGCACCGCCTCACCGGGCTGGAGCACGGCAAACTGGTTGAGGAATACCGCCAGAAACTTGACGAAATTGAGGAATACCTGGGCATTCTGGGTGATGCCGACAAGCTGCTGGCAGTAATTCGTGAAGAAATGGAAGAAATACGCGATTCTTTTGGCGATGAGCGCCGCTCGGAAATCGTCGAGAGCCGACTCGATTTGACGCATGAGGATCTGATTCCGGAAGAGACCCGTGTGGTTACGCTATCGCACCATGGTTATGCCAAGAGCCAGCCGCTGGATGCCTACCAGGCGCAGAAACGCGGCGGCGTCGGCCGTTCGGCCACGGCAGTCAAAGACGAGGATTTCGTCGAGCACCTGCTGATTGCCAGTACCCACGACACCATCCTGTGTTTCTCCGACTGGGGCAAGGTTTACTGGTTGAAGGTATACATGATTCCGGTTGCCAGTCGGCAGTCGAAAGGGCGGCCGATGGTTAATCTGCTGCCGCTGGAAGAGGGCGAGCGCGTCACCTCAATTTTGCCCGTTAGTGAATACTCGGATGATCGCTACATTCTGATGGCTACTGCCAAGGGCACGGTCAAGAAAACGGTTCTATCCGCCTTCTCGCGTCAGCGCAGCGTGGGCTTGCGCGCGGTTGAGCTGGACGATGACGATTTCCTCATTGGAACCGCAATTACCTACGGCAATTCGGATGTCATGCTGGTCGCCGATTCGGGTAAGGCCATTCGCTTCAACGAGCAGGATGTGCGAGCCATGGGCCGCACCGCTCGCGGGGTGCGAGGCATCCGTATTGGTGAGGGGCAGCGGGTGATTTCACTGATTGTGCCAGATGAAGAGTGCAAGGTTCTCACTGTGTCTGAAAGAGGCTACGGCAAACAGTCCCTGCTGCATGAATTCAGCGTGCAGGGCCGTGGTGGCCAGGGTGTGATTGCCATGCAAACTTCCGAGCGAAACGGTCCGCTGGTGGGTGCGCTTCAGGTCGCCGAAGGCGATGAGGTAATGCTTATCTCCAACGGTGGCACGGTAGTGCGGGTTCGGGCAGACGAAATCTCGACCCTGGGTCGCAATACCCAGGGCGTGCGCGTGATTCGCCTGAAAACGGATGAACGCCTGATCGCCGCCGAACGAATTGCCGAACAGGACATTGGCGAACCTGTCGTGGAAATCGAGACTCAGGATGTTGAAGGTGTCGAGGCGACGCCTCAGGCCGATGGTGCAGAAGAAAATGACGAATAAAACGCTGGACGAGTTGCGCGAGGCAATCGATGCGGTCGACCTCAATCTGGTTGAACTGATTAGCCAACGCGCAGACCTGGCTACCCAGGTAGCCGATGTAAAAAAGCAGCAAGACAATGAAGCGCTTTTTTACCGCCCGGAACGCGAGGCCCAGGTGCTTCGCAGGGTGATGGAAGAGAACCAGGGCCCGCTGTCCAACGAAGAGCTGGCTCGCCTGTTCCGCGAGATTATGTCGGCATGCCTTGCGCTGGAGCAGCCAACCCGGGTGGCCTACCTTGGCCCCGAGGGTACCTTTACCCAGGCGGCGGCGCTGAAGCATTTTGGCCACTCGTCGCTGGCCATACCCCAGTCCACTATCGATCAGGTTTTCCGCGAGGTTGAGGCCGGTGCCTGCCAGTACGGTGTGGTTCCGGTAGAAAATTCCACTGAAGGAATTGTTACTCACACCCTGGACAGCTTCATCAATTCGGGCTTGCGTATCGCAGGTGAAGTTGAATTGCGCATTCATCACAACCTGATGATTGGCCCCAATACCCAGGAAGGTAATATCACCCGGGTATACTCCCACGCGCAGTCGTTGGCCCAGTGCCGCCATTGGCTGGATGCCAATTACCCTTCAATCGAGAAAGTGCCGGTCAGCAGCAATGCCGAGGCCGCCCGTCGAGTGAAAACCGAGTGGAACAGCGCTGCCATTGCCGGTGAAATTGCCTCCGACCTCTACGATTTAAATGTGATCGCGCCAAATATTGAGGATCACCCGGACAACACCACGCGCTTTTTGATTATTGGCGATTGTGAAGTCAACGCCAGTGGCAACGACAAGACCTCCATTATGCTCAGTGTGCGCAATCGCCCCGGCGCGTTGTTTAACCTGCTCGAGCCTTTCCGCGATGCCAAGATTGATCTGACCCGGCTGGAGTCGCGGCCATCCCTTTCTGAGAAATGGAACTATGTGTTCTTTGTCGATTTTCTCGGCCATACCAGCGAAGACCGCATTCAGAATGTGTTTCTTCAGGTAGAAAAACTGGGGGCTGCGGTGAAGGTACTCGGGTCTTACCCGGTTGCAGTGCTGTAGCCAGCCATGAGCCAATTTGCAGCGAAAAGGCTGGCGGTAGTCGGCCTGGGTCTTATCGGAGGCAGCCTTGCCAAGGCTCTTCGCGAGACCGGTTGCGTCGAGCACATCAGAGCCTACAACCGCAGTGCGCAAAGTCTGCAGTTTGCCCTGCAGCAGGGCATTATCGATCAGGCTTGCAGCTCCATCGGGCAGCTGTGCGAAGGGCTTGAAGCGGGTGATGTACTGGTTCTTGGTGTGCCTGTGCTTGCAGCAGGCCCTGTGCTTGAACAACTTCATCCTGCGGTTGAAGCAGGCGTAACCATCACTGACGTTGGCAGTACCAAATCCTGGCTGGTCGCCGAAGCCGAGCGTGTGTTTGGCGAGGCGCCATCCAACCTGGTGCCAGCGCATCCGATAGCCGGGTCGGAGCAATACGGCGTCGAGGCTTCACGAGCCGACCTGTTTCGTGCCCATCGCGTTATCTTGACGCCGCATGCCAATTGCGGTGCCAGTCATCTTGAACGGGTGCGAGAACTTTGGCTGGCCTGTGGTGCCGGCATAGACGAAATGACGCCGGAGCGACACGATGAAGTGCTGGGCGCAACCAGCCATTTACCCCACGTGCTGGCCTATATTCTGGTCGACCTGCTCTGCAGCATGGAGCAGCGTGGAGAGGTACTGCGATACGCTGCCGGCGGTTTCAGAGACTTTACCCGCATCGCCAGTTCCGATCCAACCATGTGGCGCGACATCATGATCGCCAACCGTGAGGCAATCAGTTCGCGCATTGACGAATACGAACAGCATCTGGACCGGCTGAAAGCGGCGCTTGAAGACGAGTCTGCCGAAGCCATTCAGGAAATATTTGAACGAGCCCAGGCAACGCGTGAAGCCTTTCTCAAACAATCGGAGCAAAGCTCGTGAGTTACGCAGTATTTCGGGTTAAGCCCGGCGGCAGTTTAACGGGCAACATCCAGGTGCCGGGCGACAAGTCCATCTCGCATCGCAGCATTATGCTGGGTAGTTTGGCCGACGGCGAAACCCGTGTCAGTGGTTTCCTCGAGGGCGCGGACAGTCTGGCAACGCTGGAGGCCTTCCGCGCCATGGGCGTTGAAATCAGTGATCCCCAAGCGGGAGAGCTCACCATTCGCGGTGTGGGCTTAAATGGGCTCAGAAAGCCGGAGAAACCGCTGGACCTGGGTAACTCGGGTACCTCGATGCGACTGCTTACCGGGCTTTTGGCCGGTCAGCAGTTTGACAGCGAACTGGTGGGTGACGAGTCCCTGTCGCGCCGCCCCATGTCGCGGGTGGCCGCGCCGCTTTCGCTAATGGGCGCCAGAATCGATACTGCATCCGGCGGCACACCACCACTGCGCATTGGCGGAGGCAAAAATCTGGTAGGAATCGAATACCCCATGCCCATGGCGTCGGCGCAGGTGAAATCCTGCCTGCTGTTGGCCGGGCTCTATGCGCAGGGTGAGACAGCCGTCATCGAACCCGCGCCAACCCGCGACCATACCGAACGCATGTTGCGCGCGTTTGGCGTGGATGTGGTTAGCGAAGATTCGCGTGTCAGCCTGAAAAGCGGTCAGTCGCTGAAGGCTGGAAGCATCGACGTGCCGGCAGACATTTCCTCGGCTGCCTTCTTCCTGGTGGGGGCTAGTATCGCGCGCGATTCCGAGTTGTTACTCGAGAAAGTGGGAATCAATCCCACCCGCGATGGTGTCATCCAGATCTTGCGGCTGATGGGTGCTGATATTCAGCTGGAGAACGAGCGTAAACTGGGTGACGAGCCTGTCGCCGATATCCGCGTGCGATGCGCACCGCTGCAGGGTATCGATATACCCCCGGAGCTGGTTCCCCTGGCGATCGATGAGTTCCCTGCGATTTTTATTGCTGCGGCCAACGCTTCCGGCACTACCCGTCTGACGGGCGCGGCCGAACTAAGGGTGAAAGAGTCCGATCGAATCCAGGTGATGGCGGATGGACTGAAACAGTTGGGTATCAAACACAGGGTTCAGCAAGACGGTATCGAAATCACCGGAGGCCTGATGAAGGGAGGTAAGGTGAATTCTCACGGCGACCACCGCATTGCCATGTCATTCGCTTTGGCGGCGCTGCGCTCGCGCAAGTCCATTGAAATCAGTGACTGCCAGAATGTGGCGACATCATTTCCCGGGTTTGTCGAGTTGGCGCGATCTGCTGGCCTCGATATCGAAGGGCTGCCGGCCAGCTGATGACAACCCTGGTGCCAGTATTGGCAATTGACGGCCCCAGTGGTTCGGGTAAGGGAACCGTGGCTGCGAAAGTGGCCAGTGCCCTCGGCTTTCGCTGTCTCGACAGCGGCGCACTGTACCGCATCCTTGTGTTTCAGGCCGATCGGAAAGGCATTGAGCTGGATCAAACCGCCGCGCTGGTCGATCTTGCCGAGACTATTGAAGTGGAATTTGTCGAGGGCAGGGTACTGCTTGGAGGAGAAGACGTCACCGATGCCATACGCAGTGAAAGCGTGGGTGCCAAGGCTTCAAAAATTGCTGCAGTTGCGGAAATTCGCCAGGCTCTGCTCTCGCTGCAAAGGCGTTGCGTTCGCCCACCCGGTTTGGTGGCGGACGGACGCGACATGGGCACCATAGTTTTTCCCAACGCCAATCTAAAAATCTACCTGACAGCCAGCGCGGAAGAAAGGGCGCAAAGACGCCATAAGCAGTTGATTGCTAAGGGGCAAGGTGGTAGTCTGCGCGCCCTCGTTGAGGACATCAGTGCGCGTGATGACCGAGATATGAATCGGGATACGGCTCCATTAAAGCCGGCCGACGATTCGATCGAGATAGATTCCACGCAGATGACTATCGACGAGGTGGTAGATTGCGTACTTCATCATTGGCAAAACCGATAGGGTAGTTTCAGGCAAAAGCCTAACCCGACCCGTTCTTATCCATTGCCATGCGCAGGCTCCGCCATTGCGGAGTGCAGAGGCATCGAGCCCTCTGGTTTCCAAGGCGTGCTGTCCGGGTGGCCCGAAAAGCCCGGTTGGCACATGTTGAATTAACCCATCCGAGGGCAGGATGGCTGGGTGTTTCACCGCTCCTAACCCCAATCTGTGGGCAGGTGAATACGCCAATTTTGCAGGTATATCCATGAGCGAAAGCTTTGCTTCCCTTTTTGAAGAAAGTCTCAAGTCCGTTGAGATGGAACCGGGTTCCATTGTCACCGGCGTAATTATCGACATCGACAAAGACTGGGTAACGGTTCACGCCGGCCTGAAGTCTGAAGGTGTTATTCCGAAGAACCAGTTTCTGACCGACAGCGGCGAGTTCACGGTTGAAGTGGGCGACGAGGTCCAGGTAGCCCTGGAAACCGTCGAAGACGGCTTCGGTCTGACTCGCCTCTCGCGTGAAAAGGCCCAGCGAATTGAAACCTGGAGCCAACTCGAGAAGTCGCACGACAACGACGAAGTGGTTACCGGCCTTATCACTGGCAAGGTTAAGGGTGGCTTCACCGTTGACATCAAGGGCGTGCGCGCATTCCTGCCGGGTTCACTGGTCGATGTTCGTCCAACTCGCGAAACCACGCATCTTGAAGGCAAGGAAATCGAGTTCAAACTGATCAAGCTTGACCAGAAGCGCAACAACGTGGTGGTTTCGCGCCGCGCCGTGCTTGAGTCAATCAACAGTGAAGAGCGCGAAAATCTGCTGGCCAACCTCGAAGAGGGTGCGGTGGTCAAGGGTATCGTCAAGAACCTCACCGACTACGGTGCCTTTGTAGACCTGGGTGGCATCGATGGTCTGCTGCACATTACCGACATGGCCTGGCGCCGAATCAAGCATCCTTCGGAGATGGTTGAAGTGGGTCAGGAAATGGATGTTCGAGTTCTCAAGTTTGACCGCGAACGCAGCCGCGTATCCCTCGGCCTGAAGCAGTTGGGCGACGATCCCTGGCAAAATGTTGCCGACCGTTATCCGGAAGGCGCCAAGGTCAAGGCACGCGTTACCAACCTGACCGACTACGGCTGCTTTGCCGAGCTGGAGGATGGTATCGAAGGTTTGGTTCACGTATCTGAAATGGACTGGACCAACAAAAATATCCACCCGTCCAAAGTGGTTCAGGTGGGTGACGAGATTGAGGTTATGGTTCTCGATATCGACACCGAGCGCCGCCGGGTATCTCTGGGTATCAAGCAATGCACCATCAACCCCTGGGAGGCGTTTGCCGAGCAGTATGCCAAGGGCGACCGTGTTTCTGGTGCCATCAAGTCAATCACTGACTTCGGTATCTTCATTGGACTGGAAGGCGGTATCGATGGACTGGTTCACCTTTCTGATCTGTCCTGGAGCGAAGCCGGCGAAGAAGCCGTGCGCAGTTTCAAGAAAGGCGAAGAGGTGGAAGCCGTTATTCTGGCCGTGGATGCCGAGCGCGAGCGAATCTCGCTGGGTGTCAAGCAACTGTCTGACGATCCCTTCTCCGACTATGTCAATGCAAACGACAAAGGAACTGTTGTGAAGGGCGTGGTTGCCGAAGTAGATGCCAAGGGCGCTACCATTACCCTGGGCGACGAGATTGAAGGTTATCTGCGAGTTTCCGAACTGGCACGCGACAAGGTTGAAGACGCCTCTACCCTGCTGAAAGTAGGCGAAGAGCTCGAAACCAAGGTAATCAATGTCGATCGCAAAAACCGGGTAATTAGCCTGTCAATTCGTGCGCTGGAAGCGGACGAAGAGAAAGCAGCCATGCGGGAACTGCGTCAGCAGGAAACCGAGCAGGCTGGTCCGAGCACCATTGGCGACCTGATCAAGGCGCAAATGGAAAGCAAGGACAGCTAAGAAGAATCTGGTGGTACCGGTGCACTCTCGGGTAGTGTTACCGGTACTGCTGGAGTTTTTTAAACGGAGCCTTATCTTCGATGACAAAATCTGAGCTGATAGAACGGATAGCTGCGAGCCAGGATCACCTGCCTCCGCGTGATGTCGAGATGGCAGTCAAGCTAATTCTCGAGCATATGTCGGAAGAGTTAGCTGAAAACAGTCGTATTGAAATTCGTGGTTTCGGAAGTTTCAGCTTGCACTATCGCGCTGCCAGAGTAGGTCGCAACCCAAAAACTGGCGATTCCGTTCAATTGCCTGGCAAGCATGTGCCGCATTTCAAGCCCGGCAAAGAGCTTCGCGAACGGGTCAACAACGGGCGATAAATCGCCTCCCGGCCTTGTCTACGGCGCTGCACCTGGCGCTTGCTCTGTTATCATTGGCCTCCGCCCCGGAGGTGTTCATGAAAAGTTTCTTCCGTATTCTGTTTGTTGTGTTGGCAATTTGTCTGGTGGCTATCGGTGCCCGTTTCGCCGCCGACAACGCCCAACCTGTCAGTTTGGCCTGGGGTAACTGGGTGAGCCCCGAAGCGCCACTTTTCGCCTGGCTTATCCTCTGCATTCTGGGCAGCTTTCTGGCGGTTTGGCTGGTGTTTTCCCTAACGCTGATTCGACAACGCGCACGAATACGTCGACTCGAAACAAGGCTAAATCGTTCTGTAACCCCTTCCGGCTCTTCCAGTGAGTGATATCGCCCTGTTTTTGTTGCTCTTGGTGGCGATAGGCTGCGGCTGGTTACTGGGGAACTACCAGGCGCGCGGTGCCGGTTCGGGCTCCAAAAAACCAACCTTCTCCAGGCTTTCCAACGATGAGCAGATTGCAGCTTCGGTTCTGGTGCACGAGCTTCCGGATCATGCGCTGGATTCATTTCTGGCAGCGCTTGACGTCAACAGCGATACGCTCGAAACACACCTGGCTCTGGGAGCGGCCTGGCGAAAAAAGGGTGAAATTGAACGCGCCATTCGCATTCATCAGCACCTGCTCGAACGCAAAGGGCTCAAGGCGGTTCAGCGCGAACTGGTTCAGTACGAACTCGCCATCGATTATGTGCGCGCAGGGTTGATTGACCGCGCCGAGGGCGAGCTGCAAAACCTGGTGGAGCATTCGCGCGGATACCGCAAGGCAGCACTGTTTCAGTTGCTTGACCTCTATCAGCAAAGCAGTGAATGGCGCAAAGCGATTAATGTGGCCAATCTGATTGTGGATACTGCTGGTACTCCACCTTTGCGTGACAAGATGAATCGCCTGCGAGGTCATTTTTATTGTGAACTCGCCGGAGAAGCATTGGAGGAACAAGACTATCTGGGAGTAAGGCGTGCATTGGGCAGAGCGATGCAATTTGGACCTGCCCTGTCCCGACCCCAGGTGCTGTTGGCAGAGCTGGAACTGGCTCTTGAGCGCAGGTTTGCCGCGGTAGAAATAATTAACCGTCTGGTGGACGAGCGGCAGGTTATGCCGCCGGTGCTGCGCGACTTGTTGCCTCAGTACCATGAAAGCCTCTGCGACGAAGAGTCGGTCACAGCCTATGGTCAAGTATTGCTGCGCCTTTATCGGCGATTTGGTGAGCATTGGGTTGCGGAATTGATTCTGGATATGATGCAGAAAAACTCGGGCTCTTCCGCTGTGCGGCAATTTATCGGAACAGAAATCCAGCAGCGTCCCAGGCCCGGGCTTATAGGAGAAGCCATCGCGCGATCCATTTACACCCCTGGCGACCAGCAAGTACGAGAAGCGGTGGTGAGGCTGCTGCAAGCGCGTCAGCAGGTCAGCCAGAAGTTTGTCTGTGGCGATTGTGGCTTCAGTGCCAATCAGTGGCATTGGCAGTGTCCCGGCTGCAAGCACTGGGATAGTCTGAGTGTATCCAGCTCGAATGATATGAACAGGGGGTTTCATGCCTGATAGGGGACCAGTGCTGGTGGCGCTGGATTACGACAACGCCGCGAAGGCACTTGAGTTGGCCGGTCAGCTGGACCCGGAGCGCTGCCGCCTGAAAGTTGGTAACGAACTTTTCACGACAGCGGGCCCCGCCCTGGTGGAGTCGCTGCATAGCCAGGGCTTTGAAGTATTTCTCGACCTGAAATTTCACGACATACCCAATACGGTTGCCAGTGCCGTTGCGGCGGCCGCGCGGCTGGGGGTGTGGATGGTGAATGTGCACACCAGTGGCGGCTTGAGAATGCTGCAAGCTGCCCGCGAGGCAGTGGATCAACAGCGCCACAAGCCGCTGCTTATCGGCGTTACCCTGCTGACCAGCATGTCCGAAGAAGACCTGCAGGGTATCGGGGTGCAGCAGGGCCCCGCCTCACAGGTGCAGATGTTAGCCGATCTGGCATGCCGGGGAGGTATGGACGGAGTGGTTTGCTCGGCGCAGGAGGCCAGTGCGCTGAAGCGCGAATTTGGCCCGGATTTTTGTTTGGTAACGCCCGGCATTCGTCCGCAAAATACTTCAAACGACGATCAGCGTCGGGTAATGACTCCTGCTCAGGCACTGAACGCCGGTTCGGATTATCTGGTTGTCGGGCGCCCGATAACTCGCTCCAGCGACCCGCGGGCGGCGGTGGAAGCCATTCTGGCGGAGATTGGTTGAAGCAATAAACCAGGGACGGAGTTGCACAAGTTGCGTGCAGGCTGAAAACTGACATTGAACATACTCAAAACTGCAAAGGAGATGCGCAATGTTCAATCAAAAACTCACTCAACTCTTATCTGTTTCTGCTTTGGTGTCACTGCTACTGCTGGCGCAGCCAGCGACTGCACAGGAAATGGCCGTCGACCTGAACACAGCAAGTGCCAGCGAGTTGGCCGAAACGCTCGAGGGTGTCGGCGAGGTTCGTGCCCAGGCTATTGTTAGCTGGCGCGAGTCGAACGGACGCTTTGTTCAGGTGGATGACCTTACCCAGGTGGAGGGTATTGGGCCATCTATCCTGGAGATGAATCGCACGCGGTTGCGAACCACGTCCGACTAGCAGCCAAGCCGGTTGGTGCGGGGCAGAGCAGGCCAGGTTAGCTGCTGGCCCCGTCCAGCCAAAGTTTAAGCCGGTCCCCGGCGCGAATCAGATTGCTGCTGCCAAGTGCGTTCCAGGTGCGTATTTGCTGAATGGTTACGCCATAGCGAAGTGCAATTTCAGATAGGGAATCCCCCGAACGTACCAGGTGTTCAACCTGGTCTGGCAGCGATGCCGACTGAGGTAAATCCAGGCGCTGGCCGGGCTGCAATACCGAACTGGTGCTCAGCTCGTTGAGCTGCATAATTTCCGCCATGGAAACTCCGGTACGTGCAGAAATTCTCCAAATCGAGTCTCCGGGCAGTACCATAATTTGTAAACTGGTTGATTCCGCTGGACCCTGGGTAGCAGCCGCACTGCCGGCTAATTTGGGTATTAGCAGGTCATCGCCGGGATGAATCAGGCTGCTGCGAATCTGGTTGGTTTCCATTATGGCGCGCACGGATACATTGAGCCGGTCGGCTATCAGGCTGAGATTGTCGCCGCTGCGCACTCGGTAGTGCTGCCAGCTGACTTCGGGTATCAGGCTGGTATTGGAAAGGCCATCGGACAGCTTCTGCTCCAAACCGGCAGGCACCAGTAGGCTGCCATGAATATCCGGGTGGGATATGCGTTGCACAAAATGCGCGTTCAGCTGATAGAAGTGTTTATCTGCACCCAGATAATCGGCAACCACATCCAGATCTACCTGCCGATCGATTTTTACTTCTCGGTAGTAGGGCTGGTCCGGCCAGTCGGGCAGTTTCAGCTTTAGCTCGTCGGGGTGGCGAAGCAGGTGCACCACGGCCAGCAGTTTGGGCAGATAGCTTGCGGTTTCGCTATTGAGCTGTAAATCCCAGAATCTTTCGCTCCCGGAACGCTGCAGCGCATAACGAATATTACCTTCGCCAGCGTTGTATGCGGCCAGGGCAAGGTACCAGTCATCAAACAGGTTGTGCAGGTACTTCAAATAGGCGACGGCCGCTTCGGTTGAGCGCTGCGGGTTGCGGCGCTCGTCGATCCACCAGTCTCTTTCAAGACCCATATGACTGGCAGTCGCTGGCATAAATTGCCACAGACCTTCGGCGCCAGTCCAGGAGCGAACATTGGTTTGAAACCCGCTTTCAACAAAGGGTAGAAAAGCCAGCTCGGCCGGCAAATTATTTTCTGACAGCTCTTGCCGCGCGGCGAACAGGAAGGGTTCCGCTCGCTCAAGAATAATCAGGAAGGATTCCGGGTCTTCGCGGTAGCGGCGAATCCAGGCCTCAACCTTGGGATTGTGGCTCTCGTCGGGCCAGGTGAATTCAGCTACCAGGCGTTGCAACAGGGTGAGTGGCTCCGGTTCTGCTTCTGGTAAGGGGTTGACCGCCACTTGTTGCGGCTCGGCGTCGGGCTGAATTTCAGCAACAGGCGGCTGTGTGGGCTGCACCTGGCTGGATGGCTGCAAAGGCAGCAGGCTTGAGCAACCCGCGATGCTCAGAGTCAGAAGCGCAGCGCAAGCTAATTTTCCCGTCATTGGTCGGGAGCCTTGAAGTTGTCTTTCCACTGCCGAGTTAGCGCAAAGCACTGCTGATTGGTGGTTACCGGCTGGGTAAACTGACGACTGCAGGACTCCTGCACGCCGGGCTCTCCCGAGCGCAAAAAAGGGTTGATGTTGCGTTCGAGCCGTAAGTTGGAAGGCAGGGTGGGTTTGTCTCGCAGGCGCAATTCCTGACACTGTTCAAGGTAGGCAAGCACCGCTTGGTTTTCGGGTTCGACAGCCCGGGCGAAGGCCAGATTGGCCAGGGTATATTCGTGAGTGCAGTAAACCGCGGTATCACCCGGCAATCGGTTCAGCTTTTGCAATGAGTCGAGCATTTGCGCCGGTGTGCCTTCGAACAGGCGCCCGCAGCCCGCTGAAAACAGGGTGTCTCCGCACAGCAGCACCGGGGTTTCGAAACCGCCGGCAGCATAAAATGCGATGTGGTTCAGGGTATGGCCTGGCACGGAAAGCACTTGCAGGTCGCACCAGGGCAGGCTTACCTGGTCACCCTCGTCGACGACGCGGGTTGTTCCCTTGAACCGGTTGCCAGCTGGGCCAATTACCGGGGTATTTGGCCCGCACAGAGCCGCAACGCCATCCACATGGTCCCAGTGATGATGGGTCAATAAAATTCCTTCAACCTGCCGATTGTTTTCTTCCAGCCAGGCTTCCACAGGATTGTTATCGCCGGGATCGACAACCCATACGCCTTCTCGGCTGTCGTCACACAAAATCCAGATGTAGTTGTCTGTGAGTGATTCGACCGGAATGATTTCGGGCACTGCTATTTTCTCCGGGTCCGGGCTAGTTATACTGTCAGCATGAAATGTAAGAGGCATTATACGTGAAAGGTCGATGGAACAACCTGGTGGATGCGCTTTGGCATCGACCGGTGGCCACAATGGACCGTTCAGCCATGTCCCTGAAACGCTGGTTCGAAAGCCCCTTGGGCCAGGTTATTCTGGAACAGCAGCGTCCGCTTATTGCATCGGTGCTCGAAGAGCAGCACAAGCTTGAAGTGGCCTTGGCTATCTCGCCGGCCGGAGGCTTGCTTTTGCAGGGTTGCGGGCTTAACTCCATGCAAAAAGTGCAACTCTGTCCCGGGCGGCGCAGCCTGAATTACGGCGTAAACGAGGGGTTTACTCCTCTGCTGGCCGACCTCGACGCAGTCCCGCTCAACGACAGTAGCGTCGATTTTGTTTTGCTGCACCATACGCTGGAATTTTCCACCGACCCGCATCAGGTTTTGCGGGAAGCTATCCGGGCGCTGGCGCCGGGTGGTCAGCTCCTCATCGTGGGTTTCAATCCCTGGTCGATGGTGGGCCTGCGACGCTGGCTGGCCGGTATGACTCGCGGTGGCGCGCCCTGGGCTCATCATTCCCTGTCCATTGCCCGTTTAGTGGACTGGATGCACCTGATGTCTTGTGACATCGAGGGAGTTGCTCGCGGCTTCTATGGATTGCCGCTGCAACAGCGCCGGGGCATGCAGCTGTTCGCCCCGCTAGACCGTGGGTTGGCGCACCTGGCGGCACCCGCCAGCGGCTTTTACATGTTGCACGCTCAAAAGCGCCTGTTCAGCCGCAGTGGTCGCCTGCAAACCCAGAGCCGGTCGCATGACATGATTGGCCTGCCTGTTTCGGCGCCTGCGGCGCGCCAGCCTCATCTGAAACTGGTGTACAAGGCAGACAAACCTTGAGTCGCATCACTATTTATACCGATGGGGCCTGTCGTGGGAATCCGGGTCCTGGCGGCTGGGGAGCCCTGTTGTTGGCGGGCGAACGAGAGCTTGAACTATGGGGTGGCGAGCCGGCTACCACCAATAATCGAATGGAGCTCTGGGCCGCTATTGAGGCGCTTCGCGCGCTCAAGCGGCCCTGCGAGGTTGATCTCTACACCGATTCTACCTATGTGCGCAAAGGCATTACCGAATGGATGCATAGTTGGAAGAGCAAGGGTTGGAAAACAGCGGCCAGGAAACCGGTAAAGAACAGCGATTTGTGGAAAATGCTGGATTCGGAATCGGCTCGACATCAGGTTGAATGGCATTGGGTCAAGGGGCATTCGGGTGACCCGGGCAACGAACGAGCCGATCAACTGGCCAACAGGGGAATTGACGAATTGTGAGTAGGCAAATTGTTCTCGACACTGAAACCACAGGCCTTGAGGTAACCCAGGGGCATCGCATCATTGAAATTGGCGCGGTTGAGTTGGTTAATCGCAAGCCCACCGGACGCCATTATCACCAGTACATCCACCCGGAAAGAGAAATTGACGAAGGTGCACTGCAGGTGCACGGAATTACTCTGGAGTCGCTGCAGGACAAGCCGAAATTCTCCGAGGTAGCCGACGAGTTTCTCGAGTTCGTCGACGGCGCCGAGATTATTATCCACAACGCTCCGTTCGATATTGGTTTTCTCGATGCCGAACTGGAGTTACTGCAACGTAAACTCGGATCCATGCGCGACCGCTGTGCAGTTTTGGACAGCCTGGTGATGGCACGCAAAATTCATCCCGGGCAACGCAACAACCTGGATGCCCTGTGTAAACGCTACGAAATTGATAACAGCCAGCGCGAACTTCACGGCGCGCTGCTGGATGCCGAGATTTTGGCGGAAGTTTATTTGGCAATGACCGGTGGTCAGGTTGGCCTGGGGCTGGAGCATGAATCCGAGCAGCAGGGCAACGGAGAGGCCGGCGAGGGCGGCATTCGGCGATTGCCGGAGGCTCGGCCTGCTGTGCCCGTGGTGGCCGCCAGCGAAGAAGAGCTGAACTTGCACCGTACGCAGCTATTAAAAATCAAGCAGTCCAGCGATAAACTGGTGTGGCAATCAGATCTCTGATTGTATGGCCCACTGACCAGTGGGTATCATAGCGCGCCATTCAAAAAGGGTAGTCAAGGAACCTCTATGATCATTCAGCCCAAAGTACGCGGATTTATCTGCACCAATGCGCATCCAGATGGTTGTGCAGCTAACGTAGCCGCACAAATAGAGGCAGTGAAAGCTGCCGGCCCGGTCGAGGGCGGTCCAGGAAAGGTTCTGGTTATCGGCGCGTCCACCGGCTATGGGCTGGCTTCCCGCATTACCGCTGCTTTCGGAAGCGATGCAGATACTCTGGGTATCTTCTTTGAGAAGCCACCCAGCGATAATCGCACGGGCTCTGCCGGGTTTTACAATTCGGCAGCTTTTCACCAACAGGCGAGAGAAGCGGGGCTTTACGCCGAGAGCATCAATGGCGATGCATTTTCCAACGAGATCAAGCAGCAGGCGATAGACAAGATTAAGTCCGACATGGGGCAGATAGACCTGGTGGTATACAGCCTGGCGTCGCCCAGGCGAACCGACCCCAATACCGGGATTACCTGGTCTTCCGTTCTGAAACCCATTGGCAAACCCGTGACCAGTAAGTCCCTTGATACTACCAAGGGTGTTGTGCAGGAAGTGACGCTGGATCCCGCCAACGACGAAGAGATCGAGCAAACCGTCAAGGTGATGGGCGGTGAAGACTGGGAAATGTGGATGGATGCACTGGACAAAGCCGGCGTGCTGGCCCCGGGCTGCAAAACCGTTGCCTATACCTATATCGGCAAGAAGATAACCTGGCCGATATACGGACATGCCACCATCGGCAAAGCCAAAGAGGATCTCGATCGGGCCGGTTCCGAGCTGAATCAAAAATTGTCGGCTCAGGGTGGCGAAGCCAGGGTTTGCGTATTAAAGGGCCTGGTAACACAGGCCAGCTCTGCCATTCCGGTTATGCCGCTCTACATTTCGCTGCTTTACCGCGTGATGAAGGAGCAGGGTACCCACGAGGGCTGTATCGAGCAGATCAACCGACTTTTCCGTCAAGCTATCTACAACCCGGATGCCGCACTGGACGACAAGGGTCGTTGGCGTGTCGACGACTGGGAGCTGGATGAAAAGGTCCAATCCCGGGTTGAGGAGCTCTGGGCTCAGGTTGACACAGATAACCTGATGGAGCTGTCCGACTATGCGGGTTACCAGCGCGAGTTCCTGAAGCTGTTTGGCTTTGGCGTCGAAGGCGTCGATTACGACGCCGATATTTCACCTGTCGTTGAACTCTAGCCGATCGACTGACAAGCTCTGGCTTCCCCGCTACTGGCTGATCTGGGTAGGTACGGGCTTTGGCTGGCTGGTTGCGCGACTACCCTTACGACTATTGCGCTGGTCGGGTTTTCGACTGGGCGACCTGTTGTTCGCACTGCGCCCCTCCCGCGCTCGTGTTGCCAAGAGAAATATTGACGCCTGTTTTCCCGAATTGAATCCGGCCGAGCGCAGTGAGCTGCTGCGCGAAAATCTGCGCGAAACGGGTTTGGCTTTTTTTGAAACCCTTCTGGTCTGGTTCGGGAACCCGATGCGATTGCGCAAAATGATGCGCATTGAGGGAGCCGAGCATCTTGAACCCCGGGATGGCCGGGGCGTCATGGTGCTGGGATTTCACTTCAATAATATCGAAATGGGTACCCTGTTGCTGGCGGCCAATTTCCCCGTGGTTGGCGTGTATCGTCCGCACGACAACGCAGCGATGGAGTATCTGCAAACTCGCGGCAGGCTGAATAATAGTTTCAGATTGGCCAGCGGCTTACAGGCGCAGTTGCACGATCGGGCCGATGTGCGCGGAATCGTGAGGTATCTGCGCGGTGGTCGCCAGGTATGGATAGCCGCCGACCAGGATCTTGGGCGAAAACGCAGTTTGTTTGCCCCTTTTTTTGGTATTCCCGCTGCGACTGCAACGGTTACCTCGAAATTGGCCCGTATGACCGGGTGCGCAGTGGTACCGGTAACCTTCGAACGCTTGCAGGATGGTGGCTACCTGCTGCGCGCAGAGCCTCCGCTGGATGATTTTCCGGGCGATTCGGAGCAGGCCGACTGTGAGCGCTATAACCAACTGGTGGAAACTCTGGTGCGTCGCAGGCCCCATGCCTACATGTGGGTTCACAAGCGTTTCAAGACGCGCCCGCCCGGCCAGCCGCCCTTTTATTCATGAGCCAACAAGCCGGCGCGGGAACAGGAGAGAGATTCCCTTGTCGAAGCCACTGGAGATCACTAGTATGTGCGGTTTTTCAAAGGTAGCAAAAGTATGATCCGTGGCAGTATTGTCGCGCTGGTTACCCCCATGCATGCCGATGGAGAGATTGACTGGGACAGTCTGAACCAGCTGATCGAATGGCACCTAAACGAAGGAACCCATGGCATCGTTTCCGTGGGCACCAGCGGCGAATCACCGACACTCTCGGTGAGAGAGCATCTCAGCGTCATCGAGCATACTGTCAAGCAGGTAGATGGGCGCGTGCCCGTGATTGCCGGAACTGGCGCCAATTCAACTCGCGAAGCTATCGAGTTAACCGAGTCAGCCCGGTTGATGGGTGCCGACGCGTCGTTGCAGGTGGTGCCTTACTACAACAAACCCACTCAGGAAGGTCTGTTGCGGCATTTCGAAACCATTGCCAACTCCTGCGATATCCCCATTATTCTTTACAATGTGCCGGCTCGCACGGTAGCCGACCTGCTGCCACCTACAGTTGAACGCCTGTCGCATGTAGACAATATAATCGGCATCAAGGAAGCCACGGGCGACCTGGTGCGGGCGAAGGAAGTAATCGATCTTTGTCCGGCAGAATTTGCGGTTTACTCAGGTGACGATCCAACCGCCGCCGAACTCATTTTGATGGGTGGTCGCGGCGATATCTCTGTGACAGCAAACGTGGCACCGCGCCGGATGTCCGAGTTGTGTGAGGCGGCCCTGGCGCTGGACGTTGAGAAGGCCCGCACCCTCGATCAGGACATTCAGCCGCTTCACCGGGCTCTTTTTATCGAACCCAATCCCATTCCGGTGAAATGGGCACTGGCCGAAATGGGCCTGATTGAACATGGCATCCGCTTGCCCCTGACTCCTCTTTCTGGCGATGCGCAGCGCGAAGTGCTTGCCGCTCTTAAAAATCTTGGACTGGTATCTTGATGATTCGACTCGTTGTTGCACTCTTGCTGTTCACCCAGCTTACGGCCTGTAGCCTTCTGGGCGACCGAAATCCTTTCCGCGACCGCACGAGTGATTACCTTCGTTCGGAGGTAGTGCAGCCAATGCAGGTTCCTGCCGAGTTCGACTCGGAAGTCATCGGCGACCTCTACCCCATACCTGAAGTGGGTCAGGTACCTGACTACCAGCTGGGAGCCCGCTTTGACGTGCCCCGCGTTGAACCGCAGGCAGTCGACAGCAACCTCAACGAGGTGCGTATTCAGAGTTTGGGAGATGAAACCTGGATTCTGGTTTCCGTTCCGCCCGGTGAAACCTGGCCCAGGGTACGGAATTTCCTTTCCATTAATGGCTTGCCAACCGAACTGGCCGATGCGTCCGAAGGCACCATTCAAACCGGCTGGCTGTCTCGCACCGCGGCACCGGAACTGGTTGAGCAGTATCGTTTTCGCCTTGAGCAGGGAGTGCAGCTGAATACTACCGAGGTGGTAGTTGAGCAGAGGCAGTATCCAGCGGATGCGCTTCCACCCGAACCGCCGCCCTGGCCCGAAAGCAGTGACAACCCGGAATCTGTCGACTGGATGCGAACCAACCTGGCGCAGTCATTGGCAGATGTCGCAGACATCGGCACTGCTTCGCTGCTTGGCCAGGATATCGGGGCTGCACGCAAGGTAGAGCTGGTTTCGCCCACCGACAGTCTTCCCTACCTCAAGTTTTATTTGCCCCGGGTGAGAGCCTGGGCCTCGATTGGTTACGCGCTGGATACCGAGAGTTTCGACGAGGTGTCGCGCGACAGCGAAACCGATACCGCCCTGTTCAGCTTTTACAGCGAGCCGCCCCGGGATATCTCAACCATCGCCTGGCTGTTTGGCTCGCGCAATGAAAAGCCCACTCGCTGGCAGATGCACCTGCTTCAGGTAGAGGATGGCTTTGTACTCCAGTTGAGTAGCCCGGACGGCAGCCCTGTTGACCCGCGGGACGTGTTTTCGGTTTTGAGCCGAATTCGAAACAATCTAACCTGACGGAAGCGCTAATGAAGTTGGCGGCGCTTGGCAGCGGCAGCAGTGGCAATGCCACCTTGCTTGATACCGGCAATGGGCTGGTGGTGATCGACTGCGGCCTGACCCTGAAAGAAGTCAAACGCCGCCTGCAGCAGATTGGCAATTCGCCGACAGACATTGTTGCCATTCTTGTAACCCACGAGCATTCAGACCATATCAGCGGAGTAGCGGCGCTTTCCCGCCACTCAGGTGCTCCGGTTTACGCCACACGTGGAACGCAAAAAAAATTGCAGAACCTTGAAGTGTCTAACGTACTGGCGGAGCAGGCCTTCCTATTGCCAGAGGCAGGCGTCGAAGTACTGCCCGTGGCTGTGCCTCACGATGCCCGCGAGCCGGTGCAATATGTATTCTGCAAGGGCGGCTTCAAAGCCGGAGTGCTGACCGACCTGGGCTGCGGCACGCCGCATATTGCCGAGGCCTACGCCAACTGCGATGCCCTTCTGATTGAAGCAAACCACGACCGGGAAATGCTGATGAACGGCAATTATCCGGCGGCTTTGAAGCGCAGGATAATGTCGAACTGGGGACACCTGAGCAATTGTCAGACACGCTCTCTTTTGCAGCAGATATTTGCCGTTGGCAAGTCTCCGGATACACTGGTACTGGGTCACCTGAGCCAGGAAAACAATCACCCCGACAGGGTGATGTCCAGCCTCGAAGGCCTGTCGATGGAAACTACCGATGTAATGCTTGCCTTGCAGGATGAACCCCTGGGCTGGGTTGGCTAAATCCATATTTTTGGGAAAAGGAAAATGCAGAAAACAAAAGAGCTTTATGCCGGCAAAGCAAAGTCTGTCTACCTGACAGACGACCCGGACACCCTACTGCTGGAGTTCCGCGACGATACCTCTGCTTTTGACGGCAAAAAGGTCGAACAACTGGAAAACAAGGGAGCCGTAAACAACCAGTTCAACGCATTTATTATGCAGAAGCTGGCTGATGCGGGCATCGCCACACATTTTGTTGAGCGCCTGGACGCGCAGCGATGCCTGGTAAGGCGCCTGGATATGGTGCCGCTCGAATGCGTTGTGCGTAATCGAGCCGCAGGGTCCCTTTGCCGTCGGTTGGGCGTAGAGGAAGGGGTCGAGTTAAACCCGCCAACCTTCGAACTGTTTCTCAAGGACGACGAGCTGGGCGACCCTATGGTGAATGATTCCCACGCCGAAACCTTTGGGTGGTCCAACAGCCAACAGATTGCCGAGATGAAAAAGCAGACCTTTGCCGTGAATGAAGTGCTAAAAAAGCTCTTTGCGGATGCCGGAATGATTCTGGTGGACTACAAACTGGAGTTCGGTTTGTACCGGGGTGAGATTTTGCTTGGTGATGAATTCTCGCCGGATGGTTGTCGTATCTGGGATGCCGACACTCTTGAAAAAATGGATAAGGATCGTTTTCGCCAGGGATTGGGCTCAGTGATCGAATTTTATCGTGAGGTCGGAAAAAGGCTTGGCATAGAATTCGAAAACTGCTAGGGCAGGCTGACTATTTTTTGATCAGTTTGTTATTACATTATTATTCACAAAAACTGTGGATAACTTTGTGGGAAAACTCAGAAAAACTGTCTTAAGTGCCCGTTATTGCTAACTGTGTCACAGATTGGTCATTTTTTAACCAGTTGAACAATACCAATAAAAACAATTAGTTAGGATCGCAAAAACGATAAAACAAGCACTTGCGTCAACTTCTCACAATTGACTTTAAGTATCTGATCTTATTGTGGACAAGGGACCGTCAAATTTTGGGCACCCCACCATGGAAATGAACCAAATAGGTGCGCGAAAAGACTTGACCTCGGGGTCAGTTACATGCTGCTCCAATTTGAAGCCTGCTGATTGAGAGTGCTTCCAGTCGCTGCCTCTGGCTGCATACCAGGCTGGAAGTTTGCTCAAGTTCCAGAACCTCCAGATTTACCAATTGGTAGATTGCTTCGATCTGTTGCAAGGGGTTGCCGGCCAGGTACAGTTGCTCGAGCCGTGAGAACTGCTCCAGTCCGGCGAGGCTTTTTATACCGGCCTGCCTGCAGTTCAACTCTGTGAGGCCAGTTGCCTGACGAATTTGTTTCGCTTCGATTGTCGCAGCCAGGCAATTCTGCAGGGCAGGATCTTCTACCTCGTAGTGGTCGAACAGAGGCTGGGCTTGCCACACCAGGTTGTCGTTCAGCAACAAGTCATAACGGCTGCAGCCATACAGGCCAAAAACAAGTGACAATAGAGCCAGTCGAAAAACAGTGGGCATGGGTATACTCGAGTGAAGCAGAGCCAGCATAGCAGAAACCGGTTAAGTACTGCCTTCGACAAAGGCCTGGCACCCTGGTGGACCAGCATACAGGGAGACAACCCCCATTATTGCGTCAGTGCGCAGCAAGCCGCCGCAGAGGGCTATGGGTACTTCGTGCGCGAAACGGAAGGAGGCCTGGAGTGGCAAGAGCTTACTGCGCACCAACCGGTAACGCGACTGCTACCCGATTTGAACTATCAGCACTATCGAACGCAACGGGCGCGGCACGAACGTGTGGCTCGCGCCTGCGGTTGTACCCGGGTTGATGGGTTGGAGGTTTGCGATGCAACTGCCGGACTTGGCCGGGATGGCCTCATTCTGGCGGCTTGCGGTGCCAGGGTGACGCTGGTTGAGCGCAATCCCCTGATGGTACTGCTGCTGTCACGTCTGCTTTCCCGTCTGGATTCACAGGTAACGCTGGTCGCTGCTGATAGTTGCCAATGGTTGGCGCAGCGGCGCTATGATGTGGTTTATCTTGACCCGATGTTTCCGGCTAGAAGCAAGTCCGCGGCGATCCGCAAAGAGATGGCGCTTTTGCAGCAGCTGGAGGTGCCGGCAGACAGCACTGAAACAGAAAGCCTGTTGGGCGCCGCTATGGAAGCTTCTCGCTATCGAACGGTGGTAAAACGTCCGTTGAAAGCCGAGTCAGTGGGCAGCGCGCCTGTCTCGGGAAGTATTTCGGGAAAGACGGTGCGCTTCGATTTTTACTCGAAGCGGTCGCTGTCGGAAATCAGCCCACCAGGCGCTGCATGATTTTCTGATAAATCTCGGTCAACTGGATCAGGTCGTCTATAGACACTTTCTCGTCCAGCTTGTGAATGGTGTCATTCAGCGGGCCCAGCTCTACCACCGGGATACCGGCAGGCGCAATGAAGCGGCCATCCGATGTGCCGCCTGTGGTCGAAAGTTCGGGGCTGGTTGTTGTTACTTCCTTTACCGAATCGCACACGGCCTGGGTCAATTCGCCGGGTTCTGTGAGAAAGGGATTGCCGCTGAGCTGCCAGTCGGCCTGATAATCAAGCCCTGTGGTTTCAAGAATGGATTCAACTCTCGCCTGAAGTTCCTGCGCTGAAGTTTCGGTAGAAAACCTGAAATTGAACACCACCTCGAGGTCGCCGGGAATCACATTGGTCGCACCGGTTCCGGAACGCAGGTTGGAAATCTGAAAAGTGGTCGCAGGGAAAAACTCATTGCCTGTGTCCCACTCGGTATTCACCAGCTGATCCAGCGCAGCCAATGCCGCGTGCACCGGATTCAGCGCTTTGTGCGGATAGGCAACGTGACCCTGCTTGCCATTGAGAGTAAGAAACACATTAAGCGAACCTCGCCGGCCATTTTTGACAATATCCCCCAGGCTGCTGGTTGATGAAGGCTCGCCAATAACGCACCAGTTGATGGTGCGACCGGTTTCACCAAGCCATTGCATCACGTGGCGGGTTCCGTGTTGCGCGGGGCCTTCTTCGTCACTGGTAATCAGAAACGCCAAGCGCCCGGAAGGCGATGATTGCTGCGCAACAAATTGCTCGGCTGCCACTGTCATGGCGGCCAGGCTGCCTTTCATATCGGCCGCTCCACGGCCGTGCAAAAACTGCTCATCCAGTTCGGCTGCAAAGGGCGGGTGGTGCCAGCGCGTGAGATCACCTGTGGGCACCAC
>CAKZNR010000229.1 GCA_937129725.1 uncultured Cellvibrionales bacterium
AATGTCGGCGTCGCTAATAAGTTGCAGCAGCAGGTAGCTGGCGAACTCCTCAACCGTGGCGTTGCGAATGGGCAACACCAGGGTGTCGCTTTGCAAAAATCGCATGACCTCCCCGTTGAATGTCACCCGGTAGTCGCCGCCTTCCGTTTCGATTTTCAGGTAGGGAGACTTGCCCGGCAGAAGCAGGTATTCGTCCAGCTGCTCACACAGAGATTCAAGCTTGGCTTTGAATTCGCCGTAGCTGAAGCAAAGGCCGTTGTCGCCCACCGGTGCCACGATGCTGGCGCTTACCTGAAAATTGTGCCCGTGCAGGCGCTCGCGCTCGGTGGCAGAAAAAATGGTGAAGTGGCCCGCCGAAAACTTTAGATATTCCTTCGACAGTTCAATGGTGGTTAATTGGTTCACAAGCTGGTCCGGTCTGGTTGAGTCGGCAAACTACCAGCCGCGCGCAAGGCTTGTCCATGACCAGCAGGTAAGCTTGCCTCGCCATGCTGCTGCAACCACTGTGCCAGGCTAAGGTCGCCCAGGCCGCTGCGCCGAAAATGCTGAACCGTTTTCAGTGTGCGAAAGGCGTCAAACCAGTTGTGCAAGTGGGTCTGGTATTGGTCGTTGTCTTGCCAGCGCGCAGCCAGGTGGCGAGCAAGGGCAGCCGGCTTCAACTGCCCAAGCGCCTCGCCGAGGCCGGCCGATTCCGCCTTTGCCTGCCAGTGATCTGGGTGGTTGCTTTGCAGTAGTTGCAGCAATGCCCCCAGTCGCTCGAATACTAGTGGGTTATACAGCAGGGGAGCCTGGTGCAAATCCGGGAATTCCAGCAACCGGCTGACGGCCGGGCCGGTGCCAAAGGGAACCCTATCACTGCAGCGCGGCTGCAATTGCACCGGGGGCGATGCCAACTGCACCACGCCGCCCAGCTTCTGCAATTTGTTCAGCAGGTAAAAGTCTTCGCCGGCGGCACGCTGGGGAAAGCCGTGTGCCGCCGCGTAGTCGCCTGCACGAACCTTTAGCGTGCTGCCGTGAGCTGTATAAGCGTAGCGTGAACCGGCTTGCAGCAAACCCAGCCGGTACTGCTCGAGGCGCATGTCATAGGCCAAAGTAGCCCGGTAAATTTCCGGTTCTATACCGGTCTGGCTGTATTGGTAGGGGTGCAGGGCTGCGCTGGCAAGTGCTGGCAGCGCGCAAGAAAAATAGTTGTCAGGCAGCTGGGCGTCGGCATCGGTGTTGCCAATCCATTCGTTGTTCACCAGCCCTTCGCGATGAAGTAACGCGGCCAGGTCGTTGCCCTGTTTTCGCGCCAGCCCCACGCCGAATTTTGAGTTAAGTGCCCGCTGTCCAAGGTATTCCAGCAGCAGGAAATTCGAATTGGAATCCAGCCAGGCTCCCGGCGCCAGTGGTTGCAGGGCAAAATCCCTATGCAACTGTTTCAGCAAATCCTGATTGCACTGCTGCCACTGTCCGGGTGCGTTGGCCGGTTCGTTTAACACCAGAATCAGCAAGCTGTTGTTGCTCTGGCACATTGTCAGCATGGGTTGAAGGGCTTGCCAGTTTTCGTTGCAGGCGGGCACAACCAGGGCATGCTGCCAGGGGCGATCGAGCAGCGCGGCAACCGCCGTCGCCGCACTAACTATGTCGGCATCGGTTTGCCGTTGCAGGTACTTGTCGCCAGCTGATCGCATGGGTTCGTGCGGCCGCCTCTAGTGAAGGGCAGCACGCACAGGCAGAGATACCAGCAGCCCGGCCTCGAAACGCACCAGTTCGTCCAGCCGGGCAATTACTTCTTCTTCCGGAAAATAGCCCTCGGCCAAATCAAAGAACAGGTCGTTATGGCGCTCTTCAGACGCAGTAATGGCCTGGTAGAAATCCTTCATGTCGCCCGGTGGCAGCGCTTCGGCAACCAGGCCAAACCGTTCTACGCCGCGGGCCTCGATAATGCTGCCAATCAGCAGGCGGTCGAGCAGCATGTGTTGCGGGTTACCGCGAACTTGCTGGCGCAGGCGGTTTACGTACTCGTCTTTTTCGTCGGGTTGCAGGTGCAGGCCCCGGTCGTGCAACAGCCGCACGCACTCGCGAAAGTGCATCATCTCTTCAATGGCCAGGTCGACCATTTCCGTTACCAGTCGCTCCTTGTCGCGGTAGTGCAGGGCCATCGACATGGCCATGCCGGACGCCTTCTTTTCAGCGGCGGCGTGGTCATTGAGAAAGGTGTTGAAGTCGCTCAGTACAGCCTCTACCCACTCTTGCGGAGTACGGGCAATCAGTTGCGGCATCAGGGGGCGTTTTCGAACAGGTCGTTTTCTTTGACAAACTCGAACAGTTCGAGCGAGATATTCCCGGGCCCGCGTACAAAAATCATGCGGTGTTCGCCGTTTTCCGAGGTGATGTAGCCGCCCACGCTGGGGTCGGGAGCTTCGCGCAGTATTTCGTAGCCCTCATCCTGCAGCCTTTGCTTCATGGCCTGGGTGTCTTCCACTCGTATGGCAATGTGAGGCAAACCTTCCACCCGGCCAACCGGGTGCAGTGGCGCATCGGGGGCGTCCAGCACACTGCTGTCACTGAGAATCTCCATGTAGTTGCCCATGGTGTCGCCCAGCATCACGCGTTCGCCACCGGTGGCGCGTTTGGCGTGGCTTAGCACGGAGAAGTCCATTATTTGCGTGTAGAAGTGCAGGGCTTGGTCGATATCCTGCACCCAGAAGCCAACGTGATACAGGCTGGAAGCGGGGTTGTCTTGAGCCATGGCATGGGTTCCTGCAAGTTGAAAGCACAATAGCGCAGCTAAACTGGTAGCGCGAAAGGGTTTGAATCGCAGCAATGGGCTTTCCTGTGGTACGAAGAAGGGGGGCCAGTTTAGATTCAGAAGTAGCGGCGGGGCAAGCCGCGGCTGCTTCAGCTGGCGTCTGGCAGAGCCGCCCAGTGTTCGAGCGCAACCACAATGGCCTCCGGGTTCGTCCAGGCAGCGCCCAGCCCCAGTTCAGCAGCCAAGCGGTTCATGTGATGGCGCACGGCGCGCAACGGAATGTGCAAGCGCGATGCGACCTGCCTGGCAGTAAGGCCGTCTCGCAACATTCTCGCCTTTTCATTCGGCTTTCGCTGGCTTTAACCTCTTGTGTCCAGCTTGCAGGCGCGGAAGTCTCTGACTAACTTTGCAGCGGTTGCATGCAACAAAAAGGGCATCACTCTGGCAGTCCAGGCAATAATTCACGCATAGCCGGGAAAAACAATGTGCCGGCGGTTCTTTTCCACACCTCGCAGTATTGCCTGCGCGGCTTGCTCGGCACTAATGCTGGCGAACGGGTTTTTTGCCAGCACTTCATCCATTTTGGCCCCAACAATTCGATCTTCGCGGAAGATGTCGGTGGCTACGTAGCCTGGAATGGCAACAGAGAAGTGCACTCCCGTCTCGCGCGCCTCGAAAAAAGGTCGTCGGTCAGGCGGATTACTGCGGCTTTGGTGGCGGCATATACCGATGAAGTCGGGTAGCCGGTCACGCCCGCAAGCGAAGCGGTATTTATGATGTGGCCTCTTTGAGCGGCTTTCATTAGCGGGTAGGCATGGCGAATGCCGGTTACCACTCCTTTCAAATTTACGTCGATCAGGCGATGAAGCTGCTCCAGACTGGCTTCATCCAGCTCGGCAAGAAGCGTAGTGCCAGCATTGTTAAACAGGTAATCAAGCCTGTTGTACCGGCCTATAAGCCAGTCGAACCCCGCTTGCATTTGGTCGGGGTTGCTAACGTCTACGTGGCGGTAGCAAAGGCTGCCACCCTGCTGCTTGATGTGTGCTTCTACCTCATCCAGTTTATCTTCAAGCAGCCCGAAAACCACGACTTCGGCTCCTTGACTTGCCATTTGCATAGCCAGTGCCCGGCCAATTCCAGAACCGCCGCCGGTGATAAGTGCAACTTATCCCTTGTAACTGGCCATTTCCCGCCTCTGCTTAACCAAGTAACATGCACCATTCAACCGAATTGGCAATTTGACACATGAGCCCAGATTCTGAGCAACAGAGTAACAAAAAACCCTTCCTGAATGGGTTTCTGGATGTAATTGAGCGAGCGGGAAATCGCTTGCCCGACCCGGTAAGCCTGTTCCTGATTTTTATCGCCATTACCCTGTTGTTGTCCCTGGTGCTTTCTTTGCTGGGTTTGGCAGTAACTCACCCGGTGAGTAGCGAAACCGTATCGGTAAATAACCTGCTCACTGCCCAGTACATTCAGCGCCTGCTGGTGGAAATGCCGCAAACCTTTGCCGGTTTTCCACCGCTGGGTACGGTACTTGTGGCCATGCTGGGCATCGGGGTGGCGGAAAAGAGTGGCTGGATTTCGGCACTGTTGCGGCAGTTTGTGGCTGGTCTTCACAGCCGGGCGCTTGCGCCTGCCATGGTGTTCGCTGGCATCATGTCCAGCCTGGCGGCTGACGCGGGTTACGTGGTACTTATTCCATTGGGTGCGCTGGTATTCGCCAACGCCGGGCGGCATCCCATTGCCGGCCTATGTGCAACCTTTGCGGGCGTGTCCGCCGGATTTAGCGCCAACCTGGTGTTAACTTCACTTGACCCCTTGCTGGCCGGTATCACCCAGTCGGCGGCCAATATTCTGGATAGCGGCTATCAGGTCAATGCGGCTGCAAACTATTTTCTGATGATTGGCATGGTGCCAGTTTTAACAATGGCTGGTGCCTTGGTAACCGAGCGCGTTATTGAGCCGCGCCTTGGCAGTTGGGCTTCCGACCAAAGGGAAGCCGATTCCGGCCTGTCGGATGTCGAGCGCAAAGCGCTGCGGATTGCGAACTGGACGGCTCTTGGTGCTTTGGTGCTTATTGCCCTGATGGCGGTGCCGGAAAACGGCATCCTGCGAGGAGTAGATGGTGATTTGAACCCCTTCTACGGCTCGCTGGTTTCACTGATGCTTTTGGTGTTTCTGGTTCCGGGCATTGCTTATGGTGTGGTGGCTGGCTCCATTAAGAGCGATCGCGATGCGGTGGGTATGACAGCTGATTCCATGTCTGACATGGGGCTGTATATCGTGCTGGCCTTTGTTGCAGCCCACTTTATTGCGCTGTTCAGCTGGTCGAATCTGGGCATAATTATGGCGATCAGCGGGGCCCAATTCCTGGGCGGCATAAACCTCGGCGGCCCGCTGCTGATTCTGATATTTATTTTGCTGGTTGGCCTGATTAACCTCTTTGTTGGCAGTGCGTCTGCCAAATGGGCCTTGCTGGGGCCAGTGTTTGTTCCCATGCTGATGCTACTGGGTTATTCGCCCGAGCTAAGCCAGGCGGCCTATCGGGTGGGTGACAGCTTCAGCAATATCATCACTCCACTGATGCCATATTTCCCGCTTATTCTGGTGTATGGCCGCAAATATATGCCGGAGTTTGGGGTGGGTAATCTGATTGCCCTAATGTTGCCCTATTCGATAGCGCTGGGCATCGCTTCAACCACTCTGTTGGTAATCTGGATGCTGATTGGCATGCCACTGGGCCCGGAAGCGGGGCTGTACTTCGAGATGCCAGCTTCTGCGGTGCCATAAGCGCGTATTTTCGTTGTAGCTTGAATTTCTTCACATCTACTACGCTAGCTGGTTCAAACTCCCGTCATCCTGATGTCGTCATCCCGAGAAAGATCCTTCGCTTCGCTCAGGACGACAGGGACGTGTTGAACGTCATCCCGAGAAAGATCCTTCGCTTCGCTCAGGACGACAGGGACGTGTTGAACGTCATCCCGAGAAAGATCCTTC
>CAKZNR010000230.1 GCA_937129725.1 uncultured Cellvibrionales bacterium
GGGCGCAACAGATCGGCCAGAACCAGAGCCAACACCTCAAGCGCATCCTCTCCACCATCCCGCTGAAGTCGGGCATCGAGCTCATCCAGAATGCGGGCGCTGGTATCAATGCCCACATCAGCCGAGAGCAACTGCATCTCAAGTTCGTCTCGCAGTTCGCCGTCCAATCCGCGCTTGCCGCCCAACAAGCTGCGCAAGCCACTGCCCAACCCGCGGTTGGTTTTCTCAAGCCCGCTGCGCCAACGGATTTCCTGCTGCTGCGATTCGGGTTCTGCCGGGTTATCTTTGCCTCGGCGAAATAGCTTGCCAAACAAATTCGGGCCTCTGTTTCGGTCTGGTTGTATCGAATGGGATATCCTACCATCGCCAAGGGGAAAGCCGACGAGATGAAACGCCAAAAAACACCTGCTGCAACTTCCAGCATCCGCGTTATAGGCGGGCAATGGCGCGGGCGAAAACTTCCGGTAGTCGACCTTCCCGGTCTGCGGCCCACGGCCGACCGAGTGCGCGAGACCCTGTTCAACTGGCTGCAGCTGGATATTGCCGGGCGCAGCTGCCTGGATGCGTTCGCCGGAACCGGTGCGCTGGGAATTGAGGCGTTATCACGCGGCGCCAGCCACCTGGTGGCGCTGGAAATGGCGGCGCCCGCCTGTCGCCAGCTCGAAAGCAATTTCAAATTGTTGCAAGCGGGGGCCGAGCTGCACTGCGGCAATAGCCTCGACTGGCTGGACCGGCCTGCAACCGAGCAGTTTGATCTGGTGTTTCTCGACCCGCCCTTCGATGCCGACCTGTGGCAACCCAGCCTTGAACTGCTCACCCAGCGTGACTGGCTGCGCCCGGACTGCCTGATATACCTGGAACGGCCTGCCAGCCTGCCGCAACCGCCTCTGAAAGGCTTCGCCCTGAGGTGCGAAAAGAAAATATCCCGCGTCGGCTGTTACCTGTTCGAGCGACAACCGGCCTAGGTAGCTACATCTGCATTGGCTGGCAGCGGCTATTTAAAGTAGTATTCTCGCCCTGTCCCCAGCTGCACAACCCGCCCGAACCCCCCGATTATGCGAAGAATAATCTATCCAGGAACCTTCGACCCCGTCACCAATGGCCACATTGATCTGGTGGAGCGCGCCAGCCGCCTGTTCGACGAGGTAGTAGTTGCCATTGCATCCAGCGAACGCAAACACCCCATGTTCAGCCTTGACGAACGCGTTGCCATGACCCGTGTCGCGGTAGAGCACCTGGACAATGTCAGGGTGACGGGCTTCAACCGGCTGCTGGTGGACTTCGCCGAAGAACAGGGTGCCATTGCCATTCTGAGGGGCCTGCGCGCTGTGTCCGACTTCGAATACGAGTTTCAGCTGGCCAATATGAATCGCGCCCTGGCAGAGCGACTGGAAAGCATCTTCCTGACCCCGGCGGAGCGCTTCTCCTATATCAGTTCATCACTGGTAAAAGAAATTGGCTCACTCGGTGGCGATGTTTCGGCTTTCGTTCCCGAGCACGTCTGGGACATCCTGCGGCAGAAATTCGCTCAACGCTGACAACGCGGGCAGTAAAAACTCGAACGCTGGCCAATGCGCACAGACCTCACGGCCTCTCCACAGGCCGGGCACGGCTGCCCTTGCCGACCATAAACCCCAAGCTGCTGCTGAAAATAACCGGGAGCACCCGAGCTGTTCACATAGTCGCGCAGGGTTGACCCTCCACTCTCTATTGATTCGCCAAGCACCTGCCGGATAGCGTCTGCCAGTCCCTGGTAGCGTTGCAGCGATACCCTGCCTGCCGCTCTCAAAGGGTGGATGCCAGCCCGAAACAGGGATTCGCTGGCATATATGTTGCCCACGCCCACTACCACCCGCGAATCCATAATGAAGTTTTTGATTGCCACTTTGCGCGCGCGAGATTGCTGCCACAGATAGGCGCCGGTGAATTCGCTTTCGAGAGGCTCGGGCCCCAGAGATTGCAGCAGGGGGTGACCGGCCTGTGAGGACGGCATCCACAGAAGAGCACCAAAGCGGCGCGGATCGTGGTAGCGAAGCTGTTTTCCGTTTTCCAGCGTCCACCACCAGTGGTCATGCTTGCGATAACTTTCAGCCGGGTCACTCAGGCGCAAACTGCCCGACATGCCCAGATGAACCAGCGCAGTGCCCTCGCCAACCTCTATCAACAGGTATTTTGAACGGCGTTTCACCGAGCTCACCCGGGCGCCCCGCAAACAGTCGGCAATTTCGGCAGGTACCGGCCAGCGCAAGCTAGGCTGGCGCACCCGTACCGACTGAATTTTCTGTCCGGTCAGCCAGGGCGATATGCCGCGGCGCGTGGTTTCAACTTCGGGTAATTCAGGCATTTCAGCCGCCGCACTCCTGCTGTAACATGGGGGATCGGGTTAACGGATGCTTTTGAGGCGCCGACATGGTACCTTATCGCGCCTGTTTTGAAGTGTCAGGTATCAATGCTGACACGCTACGACGTTCGTTTGGGGAGTAGGAATGGCGCGTCTTTTTAAGAAAAAAGTTTCCAATGAAGAGATGGAAGTTGACCTCACGCCAATGCTGGATGTGGTCTTCATCATGCTCATCTTTTTTATCGTTACCGCATCTTTTGTTCAGGAAGACGGCTTTCTGGTAAACCGTCCGCCAGAGGCACCGCCCTCGGACGAAATTTCCGAAGACAAAAACGCCACCTTTATTGTCACGGAAACGGACGAAATCTGGTTTGACGGCCGCCGCATTGATGTGCGCGCTGCACGGGCAAATATTGAACGTATCCTTGCCGAAAACCCCAATGCGATGGTTACTGTACGCGCTCACGAGCTCTCTACAGCAGCCACCTATATCGGCATTGTTGACCAGGCCTACGAGGCAGTGACCAACGACCCGGAATTTGCTGTTAACCTGGTTACCTATCGCGACTGATACCCATGGGTGAGCCTTCGGGCCCACCCGGTTCAACCCGGGCGCCAAGCCCACCTGCATCCGCATGAGTAAGCCGCAGCCGCGCCTGGGCATCGACACCGGGGGCACCTTCACCGATTTTGCCTACTTTGATGGCAGCAAACTGCATAGCTGCAAAGTACTCTCAACCCCCCAAGCACCGGAGCAGGCAATTCTGCAAGGCATACGGCTACTGGGCCTGGAACCGGCAGTAGCTGCGAGTGATATCCCCCTAATTCACGGAACCACCGTGGCCACCAACGCCGCGCTGGAACGCAAGGGTGCGCGTACCGCCTTCGTGACCAACGCCGGTTTTGAAGATTTGCTTACCATCGGTCGACAGAACCGTGCCGAACTCTACAACCTGACACCGCAAAAGCCCTTGCCACCAGTACCCCGGCAGCTTTGCTTTGGTGTGGCGGGTCGTATCGACCGCCATGGTCGGCAACTGGAGCCTATCGATCAGGCCAGTTTCAAGGAACTGATTACAAAACTGCGCCACCTTGAGGTGGAGGCGGTGGCAATCTGCCTGTTGTTCAGCTGGCTGAACGATTCCCACGAGAAGGCCGTGGCCGAGGCAATCAGGTCCAGGCTTCCCGGTCTCAGTCTGCACCTTTCAAGTGAGGTTGCGCCGCGCACAGGGGAATATGAGCGGGGTATGGCTACCTGGTTGAATGCCAGCCTGTCGCCGCGGGTTCAGGGTTACCTCGAACGGCTAGAACTGGCGATTCCGCCCGAGCGCCTCACTATCATGCAGTCATCCGGCGGTACCCTTTCAGCAAAACTGGCCAGCAAGCGCGCAGTGCAGCTGTTGCTTTCCGGGCCGGCCGGTGGCCTGGCTGCAGCATCCTACCTGTGCCGGCAACTGCAGGAACCCGGCCTGCTCACTTTTGATATGGGCGGCACCTCGACCGATGTGGCACTGGTGCGCGGGCAACCGCGGCTTACTACCGAAGGTTCAATCGGCGGCTGGCCGGTGGTTGTGCCCATGGTAGATATGCACACCATAGGCGCCGGCGGAGGATCCATTGCACGAATTGATCCGGCCGGCATGCTGCATGTGGGCCCGGAATCGGCCGGTGCAACCCCGGGGCCGGCCTGCTATGGCCGCGAAGCCGGCCTGGTGACGGTCACCGACGCCCACTGCTTGCTGGGGCACCTGCCACAATCGAGCCTGGGCGATGGCGGCCCGCAACTTCAGCGCGCAGCAGCTGCCGCTGCCATTGAAAATCTGGACGCCTCGATACAACCCGAGGCTCTTGCGCTCGGTATCCTGAATTTGGCCGAAGAGCATATGGCCGGCGCCTTGCGCAAGATCTCCGAGCAGCGAGGCGAAGACCCGGCCGACTACCGCCTGTGCAGTTTTGGCGGCGCCGGTGGCCTTCATGTATGCAATTTGGCTGAAAAAATGGGTATGCAAAAAGCCATTGTGCCGGCTCATGCCGGAACTCTATCGGCATTGGGTATGCTGGTTGCGCCGGGGCTACGCGAATTCACTCGCAGCCTGACCGAGACCGAACGGCACTCACCGCAGGCGCTGGCCTCGCTGGTGCAGCAACTGCAACATCAGGCCATACAGGAGCTCTCGGCCGAGGGGCATCCGGCAGAGGCCGCTGAAACCGATAGCTGGCTCGACTGCCGCTACGCCGGCCAAAGCTTTACCCTGCAGGTAGCCTGGAGCCCGGATACCAAATCCGACGAGGTGGTGCAGCGCTTTCACGAGCTGCACGAGCGCACATACGAATATGCAATGCAGCGCGAGGTTGAGCAGGTCAACCTGCGAGTTTCTGTTCGCGTTGACTCACCCTCACTGGATTTACCTGCCGAAAAGGGTGACATTGCCGGGCCGGCCGACTCCTGCCGTGTTTTTCAACGAAACAGGGGTTGGCAGGAAGCACAGCTTTGGCAGCTGAAAAACATACCCGAAGGGCAGCCCATTTTCGGGCCGGCCCTGATTGTTACCAACAGCGCTACCAGCCTGATCCAGCCTGGCTGGTCGGCCATTCGACTACCACAAGGGCACCTGCTGCTGGAAAGGCAAGGCTAGCCGCGCCCCGCTGACCGGCTTCAAGGTTACTTGCCGGCGCTTGCGCTGCAACGAGGGGTTGAGTGCACAAGGAAGTGCACAAAAACACCGCCGGGCAGGACGCCCGTCGGTGCGACCCCTAAGTGGCAAGCAAGCAAAGGGAAGCCGAAGGCCAAGTGACCAGCGCGGGCTGCGGGGGGCGGCTAGCTTGAGACATTCCATCAGCCACAAAAAAGCCCGGACAGTGCCGGGCTTTTGTTGCGCTGGAATCAAGATTTACTTGATCTTGGCTTCCTTGTACATCACATGCTTGCGGGCAACCGGATCAAACTTTTTGATCTCCATTTTGCCAGGCATGTTGCGCTTGTTCTTTTCGGTGGTGTAAAAGTGGCCCGTACCGGCACTTGAATTCAATCGAATCTTCTCACGCATCTGGGTAGCTCCTTAAACCTTTTCGCCGCGGGCACGCATATCGGCCAGCACGGAATCAATACCCAGCTTGTCGATAATGCGCTGGCCTTTGGTTGAAACACGAAGTCGTACAAATTTGCCTTCGGACTCTACCCAAAAGCGGCGGTTCTGCAGGTTGGGCAGAAAACGACGACGCGTACGGTTCTTGGCGTGCGATACGTTGTTTCCAGTTACCGGACGCTTACCGGTGACCTGACATACTCGGGACATGGGAAAAACCTCTTTTCCTGCGAAACTGTGGCACTGGGCCAAAATAGGTGCGCGATTCTGCCAGAAGCATAAGCACAACGCAACGCCAAAATGCCCTGAAGACGGCCTTTTTGGACAGCTGCGTACCGGCGGGCGCCAGCTTACAGTAATCCGCGCTCGGCCAGCGACTCTACCTGCGATTCTCCAACCACAAAATGGTCGAGCAGGCGCACATCAACCAGAGAAAGTGCCTCGGCGATGCGGCGGGTGATACGAATATCGGCAGCAGAGGGCTCGGCTACGCCGGATGGGTGATTGTGTGCCACGATGACGGCGGCGGCATTGCAGGCCAGGGCCGATTTGACGATTTCGCGAATATGCACCGTGGCACTGCTAATGGTGCCCATAAAAAGGGGCTCCCGATGCAGGATGCGATGACGGTTATCCATAAAGACCGCATAGAAAATTTCCCGCTCGGCGCCTTTCAACTGCAGCGCAAGAAATTTTCGAATGGCAGCGGGGCTGGTAATTTCATCGCCGCGATCTACCTCTTCCAGCAGGTGGCGCCGAGCCAACTCAAGTACAGCGCTAAGCTGGGCGTATTTGGCCAGGCCAAGGCCATGACAACTTTCGAAGCGTCGCCGATCGGCTGTCAGTAATGCGCTGATTGAGCCGAACTCGGCCTGTAAATCCATGGCCAGCTGCACGGCCGACTTTCCGCGCACCCCGGTGCGCAAAAATATGGCCAGCAGCTCGGCGTCGGTGAGCGACTCGGCTCCGTGGCGCACCAGTTTTTCGCGAGGTCGCTCGGTTTGTGGCATGGCCATCAAATTCATGCATCTCTTCCTTGAGGTGGCTTTTCAGGTGAGTTTACCGGTCCATCTGGGCTAACATGTATCCCCCTTTTTGATCGGTACCTTAAATGGGCACCCTGGCTGGAAAAAATCTGCTGCTTGGCATAACCGGAGGCATTGCCGCCTACAAGTGCGGCGAGCTAATTCGCCGCCTGAAAGACGAAGGCGCCGATGTGCGGGTCGTTATGACGCCGGCAGCACAGGCCTTTGTACAGCCCATGACATTCCAGGCCCTGTCGGGTAATCCGGTGCACACTCAGCTGCTCGACCCGCACGCCGAGGCCGGCATGGGTCACATTGAACTGGCCCGCTGGGCCGACAAGGTACTGGTCGCGCCGGTTACGGCAAGCTTTATGGCGCGCCTTGCCGCCGGAGACGCCTCCGACCTGCTTTCCACCCTTTGCCTGGCAACTTCGGCACCCATTAGCCTGGCGCCCGCGATGAACCAGCAAATGTGGCGAGCCGCAGCCACCCAGCGCAACCTGCGGCAGTTAGAGCAAAGCGGCTACCACATATTGGGCCCGGCCAGCGGAGACCAGGCCTGTGGCGATAACGGGCCGGGGCGTATGCTGGAACCCGCCGAGCTGCTGGCGCTGCTCGGTGGCGAGCCCAGCGGAGAATTGGCCGGCAAACAGGTGTTGATTACCGCCGGGCCCACCCTTGAAGCAATCGATCCGGTGCGATACATCAGTAATTTTAGCTCGGGGAAAATGGGGTTTGCCCTTGCAGCAACCTGCGCGCGCGCTGGAGCCAGCGTGACTCTGGTCAGTGGGCCGGTCAGCCTGGCCACACCGCGCGGGGTAAACCGCATCGACGTGCAGAGCTGCCAGCAAATGCACGATGCGGTGATCGGCCAGAAAGACATCGACATCTTTATCGCAACGGCGGCGGTCGCCGACTACCGCCCAGCGGCCAGGTCGGCAGAAAAAATCAAAAAGAGTACCGACTCGCTAACCATTGAGCTGGTAAGAAATCCCGATATCCTGGCCGACATGTCGGCGCGCTCACCCCGGCCCGGGCTGGTCGTGGGCTTCGCAGCGGAATCTTCCGATCTGGCCGCGCAGGCACGCGCCAAACTGGAAACCAAGAAGCTCGACCTGGTGGTCGCCAACCTGGTTAACCAACCGGGCGGTGTTTTTGGCAGCGATGAAAATCAGGTCCTTTTGCTCGATCGCGTGTCGCAGACAGAACTGCCGCGAATCGAGAAAAGAGTGCTAGCCGAAAAGCTGGTGCAAGAAATTGCTAAACGGCTTTAAACACAGTACTTTTGTATCTTATGTTGTAAGTAATGACTCGCTTATGGCACTGGCAGGGCAGCTGAATCCATGAACCGAAGCCTGGTCCCCATCGCATTTTTTCTGGCCGTTAGTATGGCGGGCCTGTCCGCTTGGGTGCTTAATCAGTGGTCAGCCACCCAAGACAATTCCGAAGCGGTGCGCATGGCGCTGGTTCACGAAGAGCAACAGCGCCTTACCGAAGCGCTGGACAGCTGGCGAGGGGATCTGGTCGATCAACTTGTTGCCCGCGCCGAACAGCAGCTTGAACTGCTGCCACTTCCCCTTGCTGATCTTTCCGCGCTGAAATTGCGCCAGCTGGATACCGACCTGGCCCGGTGGCAGGAAGGGCCCGTAACGGGGCTGCTGGTCAACCTCGACCCGGCCAGTCACCAGTTCTATTTTGAAAACCGGGAGATGAAAACCAACTTCATGTTCCTGGTTGCCCAGGGCAACACCCAGGGCCCGACCGCCGTGGAATCTGCAGATGGCTTCTATTTCCTGGTCGCAGCACCGCTCTCGCAACCTGGCTGGGCCATGGTGGCCCAGGTCGACAGCCGTGTTGGTCAGGAATTTTTTGATCAACTGCGCCCCAAGGGATACGCTTCGCTCGAACAGCGCAGCGGGGCCCAGGAAAGCATGCGCCTGGCACGCTATGGAGAACTCACCGGCACTCCCGAGACTCTGATTCATCCCAAATTCCCCGAGTGGCGGCTGCGATTTCACCCTTCGAGCACGTTGCTTCAGTACGCGGTGGAGGCCGACCCGGCCTTGCGCACTGTTGGCTGGGCGTTGGCCGGCTTCGCGCTGGCCAGCCTGTTGGCGGCGATAAGCCTGCTGGTCTACCAGCATCGAACGGCCCAGGCCGAAGACGATCAGGTCAGTGAAGCTGCACCAAAAAAACCGGCTTTTAACCCCTCGGCAACACAGAACTTCTCGGTTGCCGGGGCGGAGAGTAAAAAACAGCCGAAGCCAGAACCCGCATCCACACCTGTCTCACCCTTTTCCCCGCTGGCGCAGGAAGCCATTGCACCTCATCTGTTTCGCGCCAACGACGTTCGCGGAATTGTCGGCGAAGAACTCACCGCGGAATTTGCGCGCCACCTGGGCAGAGCCTTTGCCAAGTACTGTGGAGAGAAAAACCAGCAGACCATTTTTGTTTGCCGCGACGCGCGCAACAGCAGCGAAGAGTTCGCCAGCGCTCTAATCCAGGGCATCGTAGAGACCGGATGCGATGTGGTTGATATGGGGCTGGGGCCCACGCCACTGCTTATCCACCTGCTGGCTACACAGTCGCCGCAAGGCAGTGGCGTAATGGTTACTGGCAGCCACAACCCTCCCGAATATAACGGTTTCAAGCTGGTTCGAGGCGGCAAGTCGGTAAGCGGCAAAAGGCTGCAAAAACTGCGCAGTATCATGCTGGGGGGCAACTTTGAAGATGCCGAGGGGAAAATCTCCAAGCGCGACTTCAGCCAGGGCTACCTCAAAGCAATTCGCTCAGACCTGCCCAGCATCCCAGCCTTGAGGGTAGTGGTTGACGGTGCCAACGGCTCGGCTGGCCCTCTCTGCGTAAGTGCATTTCGCAGCCTGGAGTGCACCGCCAAACCGCTTTTTTGCGAGCCCGATGGCAATTTCCCCAACCATGGGCCAGACCCGGGCATTGCAGAAAACCTGAACGCACTGCGCGAAGCTGTGCGCAAGGAAGACGCCGACTTCGGCGTGGCTCTTGATGGAGACGGTGACCGCGTGGTTATTGTGGATGATCGGGGCAAACCGGTGCCGCCCGATCAACTCTTTATGCTGTTTGCACGTGAAACCCTGATCGAAAATCCCGGCAGCAGCCTGGTATTCGATGTGAAGGCATCGCGCCGATTACCGGAACTGATTTTGCAATGGGGCGGCTTGCCTCTGATGGAGCGCGCTGGTCGAACCTTTATACAGGCGCGAGTGGTCAAGGAAAACGCCTGCCTGGGCGGCGAGCTCAGCAGCCACTACTTCTTTGGCGACCGCTGGCATGCGGCCGACGACGGCATCTATGCAGCCTGTCGACTTGCCGCTATCCTGCTGCTGCACAATTGCGCGCTCAGCGAATTGCTGGACGAGTTTGACCTGCCGGCTTCGACCCCCGAGATCAGCCTGAAGGTGGGGGAGGCAGAAAAAACCGAACTGCTCGAGCGTTTCAAGCAGACCGCCCGGTTTGAGGGGGCAGAGCTGGTAGAAATCGATGGGCTTCGCGTTGAATACCCTGACGGCTGGGGCCTTATCCGGGTCAGCAATACCGGGCCCAACCTGTCCCTGCGATTTGAAGCGAACAGCGAAGAGGCGTTGCAGCGCATCCAGAATGAATTCCGGCAGCCGTTAAAAGAGCTGCTCAACCTACAGGAACTGAACTTTTAACTCATGAGCTTTTCAATCGAACAGGCGCAGCAGTTCGCTTCGGTGTTAACCGAGGCCCTGCCCTACATTCAAAAATTTGCCGGTAAAACCATTGTCGTGAAGTTTGGCGGCAACGCCATGATTGACGACCAGCTCAAGGCCAGCTTTGCCAAAGACATCGTTCTGCTCAAGGCCGTGGGACTAAACCCGATTGTGGTGCATGGCGGCGGCCCGCAAATTGGTAAGTTGCTGAAAGAACTGAATATCGAATCCAACTTTGTCGACGGCATGCGGGTAACCGACTCGCGCACCATGGACGTGGTTGAAATGGTGCTGGGTGCTTCGGTAAACAAGGAAATTGTCGAGCTGATTCACCGCGTGGGTGGGTCTGCCATCGGTGTTACCGGTAAAGACGGGCGCCTGATCACTGCGCGCCAACTGAAGGTGACCCGCAACGAACCCGGCATGAATGCGTCAGAAATCATCGACATTGGCCATGTTGGCGAGGTGGCGCAAATCAACAAGAAGGTATTGGATACACTGATCCACAGTGACTTCATACCAGTTATCGCACCCATTGGTGTCAGTGTAGAGGGCCAGTCCTACAACATTAACGCCGACCTGGTTGCCGGCAAGGTAGCCGAGGTTACCCAGGCCGAGAAGTTGATGCTGCTGACTAACGTGCCCGGGCTATGCGACAAGGATGGCAATGTACTGACCGGACTCTCCACCAGCCTGGTGGATAAGCTAATCGAGGATGGCACCATCAGCGGTGGCATGCTGCCCAAGGTGCGTTGCGCACTGGATGCGGTGGCTTCCGGAGTGAAGGCTAGCCACATTATCGACGGCCGGGTAAATCATGCGGTGTTGCTGGAAGTCTTCTCCAACGCCGGTGTAGGCACACTGATCAGCAACCAAAGCGGGGAGCCAAGCCAATGACCACAGCCACAACGGCCCGGCGTCGCGGTGAGCGCCGCGATGAAATTCTGCAAGTGCTGGCCAGCATGCTTCAGCAACCTGGAAACGAGCGCATCACAACGGCTAACCTCGCGGCTAAGGTGGGCGTATCGGAAGCGGCGCTCTACCGACACTTCCCCAGCAAAGCCAAGATGTTCGACGCCCTGTTGGATTTTATCGAGGAAACCCTGTTTTCACGGTTGAATGCCATTCTCGACAAAGAGCCCTCGGCACTGGAACAGCTGCCGCGAATCGCCAACCTCTACCTGGCTTTCATCGAGAGCAACCCGGGCATTTCAAGGGTGTTGAGCGGTCACGCTCTGGCTGGCGAAGATGCCCGTCTGGTGCAGCGCTCTGCACAAATACAGGCGCGGCTGGAAACCAGCCTGAAGCAAATGCTGCGCAAGGCCGAACTGGAAGAGGGGTTGCGCATGCCCTATGGCCTGGGGGCTTCTGCCAACCTGGTTTGTACCTGGCTGGAAGGCAGACTGGCGCAATTTGTTCGCAGTGAATTTCGCCAGAAACCCACCGAACTATGGGAAGACCAGTGGATGGCGCTGTCAAAAAGCCTGTTTCGTCTGAGCGTGCCTACATCTCCGACTTGAGTAGTTGGAAACGCTCTACCCTGGCATCGAATTCCTGCCGTGTTGTCTGGAACTCTTGCAGCCTTCGCTGTAACTGCTGATCGAGAAATACCAGAGTCGCCTCAAGGTCGTTGCGGCTCTGCGCCAGCGCATCTGGAATCTCCCGTTCGCGCTCTACCAGCTCGGCATACTCGGCATTAACCTGCTCGAACTCACCACCCATCACGCGCTGGCCTGACTCGATAATGCTGATTTCCCGCTCGATGGCTTCCAACTTGCGCTGCCGGTGGGCTTCAATTTCTGCCACGCTGGAGTAGCTGGATAACAGCATCTGGTCCTGTGCCTGGGCTTCGGCCTGCAGGCTTTCATCGGCCGCAGATGAACCCGGCACAGCAGCCTGCTGTGCCAGTACCCGCCTTACCAACTGGCCACGGGCATCCAGAATATCGTAGCCATTTGCCACAAATTGCGCCGGAATAGTGCTGTCCATCACGGTTTGGCCCTGCTCGTTCTTGTATCGGTAGAACTCCTGCGAAAACGCGGAAAAACAACAACTCTAGGTCAGTAACAGCACCAGGATTTTCTTCATCTCAAGACTCCACGCCATAGCGTTGGCGGTATTGATCAATCGCTTCCAGCAGGGCTGAATCAGCCGCCGAAGCCAGGTAAGTGCGAATATCCGCCAGGCTGATGATTGCCCGTACCGGAATATTCTCTGCCTGCTGCAGCTGCATTACCGCTGACAGCTGCGAGTCGGGGGCGCGCTCCTGACGGTCAAGCCCGATTAGCACGCCGGCCACCCCGGCACCTGCATCGCGCAGCAGGCTGATGGCACCGCGAATTGCGGTACCGGCCGTAATCAGGTCGTCCAGCACCAGCGCCTTGCCCTGCGGCACACAGCCGACAAAGTTACCGCCTTCGCCGTGATCTTTGGCTTCCTTGCGGTTAAAACACCAGGGTACATCAAGCCCGTGGTGCTGATGCAAGGCGGCCGCGGTCACCGCCACCAGCGGAATACCCTTGTAGGCCGGGCCAAACAGAAAGTCGTACTGCAAACCCGAATCGACAATGGCATCGGCGTAGCACTTGCCCAGGGTATTGAGGGCGAGACCCGAGTCGAATTTGCCAAAATTAAAGAAGTATGGACTTAGCCTGCCCGATTTCAGTTCAAACTCACCGAAACACAGGGCCTGGCTACTCTGGGCCAGCTCGATGAAATCGGTTTTCCAGGCCTGCAGTTCACTCATGTGGTTTGCGCCAGCGCCATCTTCTGAATTTGCGTAATCTGGCCGATACCCTGCCGCGCCAGGCCCAGCATCTGCTGCAATTCATCCATCGAGTAGGTGCCATCCTCTGCGGTACCCTGCACCTCGATAAAGCCGTCGTTATCCGTCATTACCACATTCATGTCTGTACCGGCGCTGGAGTCTTCGGCGTAATCCAGGTCCAGTACCGGGCTGCCCTGATATACGCCAACCGATACCGCCGCCACCATATGCTGAAGCGGGCTTTGTTTAAGTTTGCCCTTTTCTACCAGGCCTTCAATGGCATCAACAAGCGCAACACAGGCCCCGGTGATGGATGCGGTTCGGGTTCCGCCATCGGCCTGAATCACGTCGCAATCGATCGTAATGCTGCGCTCGCCCAACGCCTTCAGGTCAACCGCTGCACGCAATGAACGCCCGATCAGCCGCTGAATTTCCTGGGTGCGACCGGATTGCTTGCCGCGGGCGGCCTCGCGTTGCATGCGACCGCCAGTAGAGCGGGGCAGCATGCCGTATTCGGCCGTTACCCAGCCCTGCCCTGCCCCGCGCAAAAATCGGGGCACAGACTCTTCTACCGATGCGGTGCAAATAACCTTGGTGTCGCCAAACTCTACCAGCACAGACCCCTCGGCATGGCAGGTATAGCCTCGGGTTAAACGAACGTTGCGAAGTTGCTCGGGGCGGCGCCCACTGGGACGGGACATGAGTAAACCTTTGCGGGGAACGGAGCGCCATTATAGCCATTCGGGCGCGCCTGTCCGACAGTTCATTGGCTGTTGGGTATACTTCGGGCTGAATTATCAGGGGATATCCCATGCCAAAAAGTATGACCGGCTTCGCGCGCGTTGATCAGGTGGCCGATTGGGGCAATCTGGTTTGCGAGTTGAAATCAGTAAATCACCGTTTTCTGGATCTGAGCTTCCGCCTGCCGGACAGCTTGCGCGCCTGCGAGCACCAGCTGCGCGAGCGAATCCGCAAACAGTTGGCACGCGGCAAGGTGGAATGCAGCATGAGCGTGCGCGTCAATCCCGACTTCGAGGCCAATAGCAATTTGGACATTAATTGCTTGCAGCAGTACCTGTCGTCACTGCAGCAAATTCAGCAGCAAGCGCCGGAGGCCGGCGGCTACAGCAGTGTTGACCTGCTGAAGTTGCCGGGCGTGTTGCGCAGCAGCGAAGTGAGCAGCGAGGAGCTGCAAGAACTGGCCTTTGAAGCGCTGCAGGCGGCCCTGCAAAAGTTGATGGAGTCCCGCGCCGGTGAAGGCCAGGAAATGGCCGCCGAAATTGTAAAACGCACCGCGCGCATCGCAGAAATCACCGAAGAGCTTCGCACCATGGTGCCCCGCCTGCTGGAAGCGCAGGAACAGAAACTGCGCCAGCGCATCGCCGATCTGGACATTGATGCCAATGCGGAACGCCTGGAAACCGAGCTGGTCATCATGGCCCAGCGCATGGATGTTGATGAGGAGGTCGATCGCCTGGCCGCCCATCTGAAAAAACTCGAGCAACTGGCCGGCAGCAGCAAACCGGTAGGCCGGGAAATGGACTTTCTGATGCAAGAGCTAAACCGCGAAGCCAACACATTGGGGTCAAAATCCCAGGGGCTGCAGCAAACCAACTTCTCGATCGAGCTGAAGGTGCTGATCGAGCAGATGCGCGAACAAATCCAGAATCTGGAGTAATCCATGGACGCAACCGGTCACCAATCGCTGGAGCAACTGCTCGGCCACACCGATCATATTCAACAGTCACCGAAGCAAAGAGGCACATTAGAGCTTATTGTGCGTCGCCCGCAGACCGACCTGCGCGAAGTGGTACAGTCAGCCGAGCTTGACCTTCAACAAGGCCTGGTGGGCGACAACTGGCTGGCAAGGGGCAGCAAAAAAACCGGCGATGGCAGTGCCCACCCCGACATGCAGCTAAATCTGATGAACAGCCGCAGCATTGCCGCCATCGCCGGCGACCCCGGCAACTGGCCCCTGGCCGGAGACCAGCTGTTTGTCGACCTAGACCTTTCGGACAACAACCTGCCGCCGGGCACCCGGCTGAGCATTGGCAGCGCCCGGATTGAGATCACCGCCATGCCGCACCTGGGCTGCCTGAAATTTTCCCGGCGTTTCGGCGCCGATGCGGTTCGTTTCGTCAATTCTGACCTGGGCAAACTGCTCAACCTGCGCGGCGTCAACGCCAGGGTAGTGCAGCCCGGTTCGATAACCCGCGGCGATGCGGTAGAAAAAGTAGCGCCCTAGTCCAGCAGGTCGGGATTTTCGCGCATGAATCGCTCGATTAGCGGCGCTATGAAAGAATCCTTGTCAGTGCGGAACTGCAGGTAACCCGCCGCACCGAAGCACAGCGCACCTATCAGGTTAACGATCATGTCTTCCATGGTGTCGTGCAATCCACCCTTTTGCATATTCAGCCCGAACAGCTGGTCCATGCTGTATTCAAATATTTCCCACAATCCGCCACTTGCCACGGCAAAACTCACGGTAAACAGCGCCACAAAAGGAGGGGACAGATTCAGGCTGGAACGCGGTGAGCGGTTGAGCACAAATACCAGGATGTAGGCAAACAGGCCCAGCATGAAACCCGAACTGGTGTGAAGCGCCAAATCCCACCACCAGAATCGCTCGTAAAAATCACCAATCTCGCCCAGAAACAGGCTGGAATAGAGAAACAGAATGGCCAGCAGTTCGGCCTCGGGCGGCAGGTGGATTTCCAGCCAGCGACTCAGCCAGATCGGCGAAAGCGTCGCAGCCATGATCAACAGCACCATTCCGGCCAGGCCAAATCGACCCTGGAACAGAGCCCAAATCATGCCGATTAACATGGTCAGTTGAAGCGTCAACCGGATACCCAGCATGAGCGCCGTTGCCGGTTTGAAGTCTGGCAATTTTCCCATATCAGTCCATTTTCCCTCGCGCCGTCAGCCTTTGGCAGGTGCCACAAAGCGCACACTAATGATATTCTGCATTGCCTCAATACCCATATAAATATGTGAGCATTAATGGGCGGAACCCTTTATACCCTATCGGCGCCAAGCGGTGCTGGCAAAACCAGTCTGGTTCGCGAACTTATCAGCCGCCTCGACCAACTGGTTCTCTCGGTGTCACACACCACCCGCCCAGCACGCCCGGGCGAAGTTGAAGGCCAGGACTACCATTTTGTCAGTGGCGAGCAATTTAGTGACATGCTGAGCCGCGCAGAGTTTCTCGAGCATGCCCAGGTTTTTGGAAACTTCTACGGCACGTCACAACACTGGGTTGAACAACAACTTGCCTCGGGGCAGGACGTCATTCTTGAAATCGACTGGCAGGGTGCGGCCCAGGTGCGCCGGCTAATGCCCAAGCAAACCTGTGGCATCTTTATCTTGCCGCCGTCACAGGAAGTTCTTGAACAACGGCTGCGATCGCGCGGACAAGATAGCGACGATGTGATTGCAAGCCGGCTGGCCGAAGCGCGCGAAGAAATGTCCCACTACAACGAGGCCGACTATCTGGTGGTGAACGACCAGTTTGACCTTGCGCTCGACCAGCTCACGGATATTGTGCGCTCCAACCGGTTAAAAATTGGCCCCCAGTCCGTCGAATACCAGTCTTTGCTGAGTGAACTGTTGTCCTGACGGTGCCCAATTGGGTAGAATTCTCTCCCTTTTTTCGCTTTCTGCCGCATACTCTGCCCAAGCGGGCAATACTTTGAGTTACCGCGGCGCTGAAGCTTACTGAAATACGGATTCAAAATGGCACGAATTACCGTTGAAGATTGTCTGGAAAATGTAGACAACCGATTTGAACTTGTTCTGGTGGCTGCCAAGCGCGCCCGCCAGTTGTTGTCCGGCACACGCGAGCCCCTGGTACCCTGGGAAAACGACAAACCCACCGTGGTTGCATTGCGTGAAATCGAAGAAGGGCTGGTGGACGCTTCCATCCTCACCGAAGAAACCCCGGACGAGCTGTTTGACACCGAGTTAACCTCCGATGTACCTGCTGATGTGCTGGTCGAGGGCAGCACGACAAACATGGTTCGCGGCACCGCTGCTATCCTGGAAGAAACGCCCCCCAGCAGCTTCAATCCCAACCCGGACGGCGAGGAGGAGTAATTACTCCCGCAACCGGAGCCACAATTCTTCGGAGGTAAGTGTTGAGCGGCATCGACGAGCTGTGTGAGCGGCTCAGCTCTTACCTTGAGCCTGAACAAATAAAGAAGGTTCGCAAAGCCTATACCTTTGCCGAGCAGGCCCACGAGGGCCAATACCGCAAAAGCGGTGAACCCTACGTTACCCATCCACTGGCAGCAGCCAATGTGCTTGCAGATATGCACATGGATCATCAGTGCCTGATGGCCTGCCTGTTGCACGATGTCATAGAAGATACCCCCGCCACCAAGCAGGGCCTGCAGAAAAAATTCGGTGCCACTGTGGCCAACCTGGTCGATGGTGTAAGCAAGCTGAACAAAATGGAATACGCCGGCGACACGCGCGAAGAACAGCAGGCGGAAAACTTTTTGAAAATGGTGCTTGCCATGTCGCGCGATATTCGTGTGATTCTGGTGAAGCTGGCCGATCGGCTGCATAACATGCGCACCCTCGAGGCACTTGAGCCAAACAAGCGCCGTCGAATTGCCAAGGAAACTCTGGAAATCTATGCGCCCATCGCCCAGCGCCTGGGCATTAACGACATGCGTCTGGAATTTGAAGACCGGGGGTTTGCCGCCTACCACCCCATGCGCGCCCGGCGCCTTGCCGTTGCACTGGAAAAATCGCGCAAGCGGCGGCGCGATCTGGTGATGGAAATTCAGCAGGCTATCGAGATACGACTTGAGCGCGAAGAATTCCATTGCCAGGTGATGGGCCGCGAAAAGCACCTTTACAGTATCTACCGCAAGATGCGCGACAAACACCTGCCATTCAAACAGATTATGGACGTGTTCGCTTTCCGCATTGTTGTAGATACGGTGGATGAGTGTTACCGGGTGCTGGGCGTGGTACACAACCTCTTCAAGCCGGTGTCGTCCGAATTCAACGATTACATTGCCATACCCAAGGCCAACGGCTACCAGTCGCTGCATACCGGGCTAATCGGCAGTCACGGTGTGCCTATCGAAATCCAGATTCGCACTAGAGAAATGGACGACATGGCCAACTACGGCATTGCGGCACACTGGTTTTACAAATCCCAGGGCGATAGCCAGGCTGTTTCCACACGTGCCACCGACTGGATTAAGGGGCTGTTGGAAATCCAGCAGCAGGCCGGCAACCCGCTGGAGTTCATCGAGCACGTCAAAACTGACCTCTTCCCCGACGAAATTTACGTCTTCACACCCAAAGGAAAAATCATCACTCTGCCGGGCGGAGCCACGCCGGTCGACTTTGCCTATACGGTGCATACTGACGTGGGCAACAGTTGTGTAGGTGCTCGTATCAACAACCGCCTGGCGGCACTGTCAGAAAAACTGCAAAGCGGCCAACGCATTGAAGTACTCACCGCCAGCAAGGCCCAGCCGCACCCGGGCTGGCTGGATTTTGTGGTAACCGCCAAGGCGCGCAGTGCCATTCGCCACGACCTCAAGAACCGCCAGCATGACGACTCGGTTCGTCTGGGCAGGCGCCTGCTGAACAAGGTACTTTCCGAGATCAACCTGAGCCTTGATGACATCACCCAGGAACATATCGATCAGTGTGTGAGTCAGTACCAGGTAGACTCCTTTGAAGCCGTGCTGGAACAGGTTGGAATGGGAGACCGTCAGGCCTGGTCAGTGGCCAAGCAGCTGGCGCAGGAAGACCTGGGCGAGGGACTTTCGAAACAACTGGATACGCCGGTGGTGATCGATTCGGCAGATACCCACATTATCAGCTTCGCCGGCTGCTGCCGGCCCATTCCCGGCGACCCCATTATTGGTCACTTCAGCGCCGGCCGCGGCATGGTGATTCATCAGGACAACTGCAAGAATATTGCCGATGCCAGAAAAGACCCTGAAAAAATCGCACGCGTCAGTTGGGCAGCCGAGGTGCAGGGCGAGTTTCAAACCGAGCTTTGGGTTGAAGTAGAGATGTTCCGCGGCATTGTGGCCGAGCTGGCCTCTCGTATTTCATCCTGCAATGCCGGAATCGACCACATCAGTATTGAGGAGCGCGGTTCGGCTCTCAGCGTGTTGAAGCTTTATATTCGCGTGCGCGACCGGGTGCATCTGGCTAACATCATCAAACGTATCCGGCTGATCCCTGCCGTAACAAGGGTGCGCCGCGGTCGCAACGTGTGACGCAGGGCAGTAAGCATCTGACCCCTGCGGGGTCAGACACTTGGCAACCATCGGAACTTGTGAGGCTTTGATGCCAGCATCTGACCCCTGCGGGGTCAGACACTGTTTATCGGAAGCTGGTGTAAAACTGCAGGTGCTGCGAATACTGGGCCATAATATCCGCCAGAATATGTTCTTCACTCCAACCCATCACGCAATAATCCTGGCCGCCTTCGCTTAAATGCACCTCGGCGCGATAGTACTTTTCATCCGCTTCGAGCTGTTCCATGGGCTTGCCGGTACCCTCAATTTGAGGGTGCACATGGGGCCTGCAAATTACCTCGTACAGAAAATCGCGCTCGCCGCCGTGAAATACCTCCAACCGGGCCGAATCGCTTGAATCCACCTCGTCGTTTACCTTTGCGTCTACATCATGGCCACGCAGCTCCTCGGCAAATTTGCGCATGGCGGGCAACACCACTTCCTTTTGATACTTCAGCACCTTGCGCCGCGCCGGGTACTCCAGAAGCCGGTGCAGGCGCTGTTTCCAGTCGGTATCCAGTTGCGAGGTGTGTTGCGTGGTGGCGAGCAATTGCCGTTTGTTGGCATCCAGCCGAAGCGCCTTGCTGAAGCCCCAGATCGCCCACATCAGGGCAAAGGAAAAAGGCAGAGCGCCGGCAATGGCGGCCGCCTGAAGCGAGGCCAACCCACCGCCCACCAACAACGCCATCGTGATCAGCGCAATAGCAACCGTCCAGTACACGCGCTGCAGCGCCGGCGTGTTGTCGCAACCGTCCGATGACAGCATATTCAGTACCATGGCCCCGCTGTCGGCAGAGGTCACAAAAAACACCACAACCATGAAAATACTGACAGTAGAAAGCACTTCGGCCATTGGCCAAAACTCGAAAAACCGGAACAGGGCAACCGCCTGATTTTCCTGCACCGCCGCGCCAAACTCTGTGGCACCGCCGTGCAATATCATTTCTATCGCCGCGTTACCGAATACGCTCATCCAGAACAGGTTGAACAGGCAGGGCACCAGCATGGCACCCAGCACAAACTCGCGAATGGTGCGGCCGCGCGAAATACGGGCAATAAACAACCCCACAAAGGGTGACCAGCTAAGCCACCAGCCCCAGTAGAAAATAGTCCAGCCACCCAGCCAGTCGGTGGGATTGTAGGCATACAGGTTGAATGTTTTTGGAATCACTTCGCCCAGATAAGTGCCAATATTTTGCATAAAGCCCTGCAAAATAAGCACGGTGGGACCTGTAATCAGAACACCCACCAACAGAATAACCGCAAGCGCTATATTAATTTCGCTAAGCCGCTTGATGCCAGCATCCAGCCCCATCACAACCGATATGGTCGCCAAACCCATGGTGGCAACGATTAAAACAAGCTGCACGCCCACGCCAATGGGGATGCCCAGCAAGTAGTTCAGCCCGGTATTGATTTGCACCACACCCAGGCCGAGGCTGGTACCAACGCCCAGAGTGGTACTGAGGATGGCAAATACATCGACCGCAGTGCCAATGGGCCCATAGATGCGCTCGCCAATCAGCGGGTACAGCGCCGAGCGCAGCGTAAGCGGCAGGCCCTGACGATGCGCAAAATAGGCCAGAATCAACGCCACAATGGCGTATATCGACCAGGCGTGCACACCCCAGTGGAAGAAAGTCAGCGAAAAGGCCTCGTTGGCTGCGGCAGGCGTGCCGCCCTCGCCGTGCGGCGGCGACAAAAAGTGCATAACCGGCTCGGCCACGCCGTAAAACATCAAACCAATGCCCATACCGGCGGCGAACATCATGGCGAACCAGGAAACAAAACTGTATTCCGGTTCGGAGTGATCGGGGCCCAGCTTGATGTCACCTACGCGGGTAAAACCGAACAGCATCACACTGACGAGAATAATGGCTACCACCAGCACGTAATACCAACTGGCATATTCGATGATGCCGCCAAGCATGCCGGCAAAAAAGGCCTGGCTGGAATCCGGTGCAAGGGCCGCAAAGGCTACCAGGGCAAGAAGCAAACCGGTGGCGGTGAAAAACACCGGCCGGTTCACGTAAAAGGCATTTTTGCTTTGGTTTTCGCTGATTTCCTGATTCATTGGCCTTCCGGGTTTTCGGGAGTGGGATAAGACTCGAGAGCCGGCGTCAAAGCTTGCTTCAAAGGCCCCAACCAGGGTTCGAAACTGCGCCACTGGTTGACGCCGGTTTGATAAATGGGCTGCCGTACCTGTTCCGAGCTGGCCGTTCTGACGGCCCGCTCTGTCTTGTAAAACTCCAGGCATGACCGCTCAAAGGGAAGCTCGCAGTAATCGAGAATGCGCTTCACCTGATTCTCGAGGTCGACGGTAACCTCTTCGTAGCACACCTTCAATACCGCACCAGGTATGACCTCATCCCAATAATCCATCAGAGTGACATAGTCGTTGTAGTAACGGGCAATGTCATCAAGGCTATAGGAGAACTCCTGCCCTTCGGCAAAAAGTTGTTTGAAACCACTGAAACAGCAAGCAATCGGATGCCTGCGCGCATCAATAATTTTTGCGTTGGGCAGAATGGCTTTTATCAGGCCGATGTGCCTGAAATTGTTCGGCATTTTGTCGATAAAATAGGGGGCCGAACCGCGGTGTATCCTGGTTTCGTCAATGTATTGCTGGCCCAGTTTATGCAGCTCTTCGGGCGGCAATGACCCAATCAGGTCAGGGTATTTGCCAGCGCCCTCTTGACCGTGCCCTTTGCGACGCAGTTTCTGCGCTATGGAGAGCATGTTGGGCAGCTCGAGCGTTCCGTCGACCATGCTGTGGGACGAGAGAATTTGCTCCAGCAGAGTCGAACCGGCGCGGGGCAAACCGACAATAAAAATCGGGGCGGGGTCGGGGCAGCCCGATGCCGCCAGCCTCTTGATAGTTTCGCCACTGAAAAATGCGCGCTGTGACAGCAGCTCTTCGGTCATTTGTTCTGCCGTGTAGCGGCTTTGCTGCTTTTTGTAGCGGTTGCCCTCTTGATAGTAGGCAAATGAACGCGACCAGTCTTGCCTGTCTTCGAAGGCCTTGCCCAGGGCGAAATGGATATAAACGCGGCCGGCAGAGGTCACCGAGTCCCTCTCGACCAGCTCGAGCATGGCCTGCACCTCATCATCCGAAAACTCGTAGGTTTTCAGGTTGGACAGCGAATAGTAGGCCTCGCCATGGTCTGGTTTGTGTGCGATTGCGGCCCGATAGCTTTCAATCGCTTCGCTTTGTTTGCCCCAGGTTTTCAGGGCATGCCCCTTGCCCGTGTGGGTCAGGGCATCATGGGGTATGCGCTCGAGCACCCGGTTAAACATAGCCACGGCTTCAGCGTAATCGCCAATTTGCATTTTCTCGATGGCATAAACAGACTGAAACTGCGGGTTCTGCGGATCACTGCGGTACAAGGCTTCGGCCGCCTTCAACGAGGCTTCAAACTTCTGCCTCCTGCGCAACACGGCAATGTGGTCGATTCTGATCTGGCTATTGTCGGGCGCAAAGGTGCTGGCACTATCCAGCAGGAACTCGGCTTCTTCCATGGCGCCCAGTTGCATGGCAATGTCTGCCAGTAATCGCATGGCCTCAGGGTGTGTGGCATTTTGCTGCAAAAACTTTTTGCACAGGGCTTCGGCCTTCACCAGCTTGCCCTGGGCGATCAGGTCGGTTACCGAAACCAGTGTCTTCGGCAATGCATGCAAACGCTGAATTTGGGCAATGGCCTGCTGGCAAGCCATGGCATTGCCTTGCAACTGGTGAAGCTCAGCCTGATTTTGCCAACTTGAAATAAGTGCCGGGTTCATCTGACAGGCGGTTTGAAAAGCGGCAAGAGCCTGAGGCATTTGCTTGCGGGCGCGATAGAGATACCCCTGCTCTTGGTATACCCGCCCCTTGTCTGCCGCCAGGTCCTTGATGGCATTCAGGTGTTTCTGGGCCTGGTCAAAGCTGTTTGTGTAGCGGCAGCAAACCGCCGCCATGTAGTTGGCGTCCGCATGAGGCTCCTGCAACTGCAACATCGGCTGCAAATCGTCCAGCGCGGCGTCAAACTGCCCCGCTGCAATTTTTTTCTGAATGTCGGTGATATCGAAGTTCATACTGTTTTCTGTCATAAATTGGCTGCTACAAGCTAAATGGAAACAGGTAGGACGTCACCCCTGTACGGGAAAGCCAATAAAAAGGCCCCACCAAAAAACAGGTGAGGCCTCTTAGGGTGGGCATCTGTGTCAATTAGAAGTCGAAAGACACACGCACTCCCATGGTTCTGGGGCGCGCCACGGTAACGCGCTCTACCGCATACTGGAAGGTGCCAGAAATTTCCGCACGCTCGTCAGTCAGGTTGTCCACAAAGAGCTCGGCGCTCCAGGTATCGGTGGTCAAGCCTGCGGTGACACCCAGCAGCATCCAGCTATCCAATTCCATGCTGTTGGCCGCAACGATGTCTGTTTTTGACCCATCGGAATAGCTCAGGTGTGGCATAACATGCGCCGTACCGGCATCCACATCCCACTCGTAGCGAGCCTGGGCGTTGGCCTGAAACTCCGGAGCAAACGCCAGGTCTGACCCTTCCACCACGAAGTTGGTCACAAAGCTGTCGGTAATTTCCGTGTCGAGGAACGAGAAACCACTGCTAACCGACAAACCGCGCACGGCTTCGGGTTGCCAGATGATTTCGCCTTCCAAGCCGGTAATTTGCGCGTCTGCCGCGTTGTCGGAGAAAAACAGATTAGCAATGCTGGCATCAAAAATGCCGATCTGCATGTCGGTTACGTCAACCCGGAAAATGTCACCATTGAATCGCAGGTTGTTGTAGTCGAGCTTCCAACCCAACTCGAAGTTGGTGACGGTGTCGGTATCCATTCCGGCTGGCACCGTGTACACACCGTTAGTAGCTCCAAACGGACGGTTCAGCAGGCCCGGCCGGAAACCTTCAGACCAGGTGGCATAAAACAGCTTGCTGTCCGAAGGTGTCCAAGCCAGGCTGACTTTGCCAATCACACCGTCGGTAGAGGCCGTGTCGTTTGCACCGCTGAACAGGGTATCCAGGTTGTTACCCGGATTGTTGTCTACCAGCTGACCCTTGTTGCCAAACGATCCCGCAGCACTGCCCAACAGGTCGACCTCAACGTCGTACCAGCGCGCGCCAAGGATAACGGCAAACTGATCAGAAAGATCGAAGGTTGCTTCACCGAACACACCGCGTTGCTCATCCGTTCGCAACACGTCATTACGCCAAAGCACGCCTTCCGGATAGGGCCCAGGATCACTCACAGTGGCACCCTGAGCCGGGAAGTTTGGCCCAAAGCTTTCGGCACCCAGCAGCTCGGAACCCGTGTAGGTGAAATCGTTGCGCTCGCGCAAATCCAGGTCGCTGTAAAACACGCCGAAAGTTGCGCGCATGGCGGCGTCCGGGTCGGTCGAAAAGCGCAATTCGTGGGTCTGAACTTCAGTGTCTACCGAGCTATTTACAAACAAATATGGCGCCTGACAGGTACCACCCGTTTGAACTGCCGAGCCATAAACCACCTGGTTATCGCAAATGTAGTAAGGCATATAGGCAGACACATAGAGGTAGTCTACGTAGTCAACCAGCTGGTTCGACTCGCGGTTTGTGAAGGCGCCTGTGTAAATGGCATCCAATGCACCAAGCCGACCTTCCAGCGTCCAGTTGAAATTGGTGAAGTCGTCTTCGAGTCGATTCTCTTCGTAGCGCTGAATTTCCAGATCGTCGAGCGCCGGGTCCTGGAAAAATACCCCTTCCGAGTCGATTGACTGCTGAGAGGCCGCAACCAGCAGGCTCCAGTCACTGTTGGGCGCCCAAAGCGCGCTGAGGCGCGAGCCCGCGTAGGTTGCTTCGTTGAAGTTGTCTTCTACCCTGCCCCCGTTATCTGCCGGGATAAAGGTAATGGGTGCCAGGTTGGCGCCATCGGGGAATCCCGCACCGTCCGCTACGGTAACCGTGCCGGCCACGTTATCGATGTAACCACCCTGGTTGTCGACATATACAACGCCGCGCAATGTCAGCGCATCGCTGACAGGAAGGTTGATCATTGCCTCGGCATTGTTGCTGGGCTCACCCCCGGCTGTAGCCGCCGTGCCAAACTTCACACTGCCGTATACGCCGGTGG